>NZ_JBEYLC010000037.1:0-66626 GCF_040635885.1 Nocardiopsis sp. NPDC006832
CGCCTGGCCACCTGAGCGCAATCGGCCCTGCTGGTGCGGTTCGGGCCGCAAGTACAAGAAGTGCTGCGGATCCCCTTCCGCGCGCTGACCGGTCGACCCCGCCGCCATGGGCGCAAGCGGGCCGGTGCCGGTGAGCGGAGCGTCCCGTCGGACGGGGGTGACCTGGTCCAGGGGCCGGCCTCGCGGCCGTCGACCCGGGCAAAACCCGGGTATAGGTTCGCGTGATTCGTGGGGCTCATGCGTCAGCCGACTCACCATCGGGTAGCGGAGCGTGTGCGACGCAACCGAAAGTCATGGGCTGTAGCCGTGTGTCATATCGACGCGCGTCGGCAACCCGTACGCGTGAGGGAGAGCCATGGCCAAGGAAACCAACCCGATCAAGGCGGCGGTCGACAGGATCTCGGAGGCGGTCTCGGAGGAGAAGGACCCCGCCGCGGACATCCCCGGCCGCCCGACCGAGCAGCCTCCGCCCCTGGAGGAGCCGACCGAACCGCGGGCGCCCCTGCCGCCCAAACCCGACCAGGACAAGCCGGCCTCGTACACGGCGACGGGCCGCCCGGTGGAGGGTCTGGCCGACTCGCGCTCCCAGGAGAGCGCCTACCTGACCAATGCCCAGGGCACACGGCTGCCCGACTCCGACCACTCGCTCAAGGCGGGCCCCCGCGGTCCGGTGCTCCTGCAGGACCACCACCTGCGGGAGAAGATCATGCACTTCGACCACGAGCGCATCCCCGAACGCGTGGTGCACGCCCGTGGAGCGGGCGCCCACGGTGTGTTCAAGGGGTACGGCACGGCCGAAAGCGTCACCAAGGCCGCCTTCCTGCGCAAGGACGTGGAGACGCCGACGTTCACGCGGTTCTCCACGGTGGCCGGCTCCCGGGGGTCGATGGACACCGCACGCGACACCCGCGGCTTCGCCACCAAGTTCTACACCTCCGAGGGCGTCTACGACCTGGTCGGCAACAACATCCCGGTGTTCTTCATCCAGGACGCCATCAAGTTCCCCGACGTCGTCCACTCGGTCAAGCCGCACCCGGACCGGGAGATCCCCCAGGCCCAGAGCGCGCACGACAGCTTTTGGGACTTCCTGTCCCTGCACACCGAGGCGCTGCACCACACCATCTGGTTCATGGCCGACCGCGGCATCCCGCGCTCGTACCGGACCATGGAGGGCTTCGGCGTCCACACGTGGCGGTTGGTCAACGACGGTGGCGAGACCACCCTGGTCAAGTTCCACTGGAAGCCCAAGGCGGGTGTGCACTCCCTGGTCTGGGAGGAGGCACAGCTCGTCGCCGGCGCCGACCCCGACTTCCACCGCAGGGACCTGGCCGACGCGATCGAGGCGGGCGCCTACCCGGAGTGGGAGCTGGGCATCCAGACCTTCCCGGACACGCCCGACCAGACCTTCGAGGGCATCGACCTGCTGGACCCGACCAAGATCGTTCCCGAGGAGCTGGCGCCGGTCCAGCCGATCGGCCTGCTCACGCTGAACGCCAACCCGTCCAACTACTTCGCCGAGACCGAGCAGGTCGCCTTCCACCCGGGCCACCTGGTGCCCGGCATCGACGTCACCGACGACCCGCTGCTGGCCGGGCGCCTGTTCTCCTACCTGGACACCCAGCTCACCCGACTGGGCGGGCCCAACTTCGCGCAGGTGCCGATCAACCGTACGCACGCGCCCGTCAACGACATGCTGCGCGATGGCATGCACCAGACGGCGGTGCACGAGGGGGTCGCTCCGTACAAGCCCAACAGCCTGGACGGCGGCTGCCCCTTCTTCGCCGGCGCCGAAGAGGGCGGGTACGTCGAGGTCCCCGCCCGGGTGGAGGCCTCCCGGCGGGTCCGAGAGGCGCCGGAATCGTTCGCCGACCACTTCAGCCAGCCTCGCCTCTTCTGGTTGAGCCTGTCGTCGGTCGAGCGCGAGCACACCATCTCCGCGTTCACCTTCGAACTCGGCAAGTGCTACGAGGACGCGATCAAGGAACGCACCCTACGCGCGCTCGCCGAGGTCGACCCCTACCTGTGCGAGCAGGTGGCGGGCGGACTCGGACTCCCGGCGCCCAAGGCCACCCGGGAACTCGAATCGCCCGCGCCCAGTCCCGCGCTCTCACAGCTGGGCGGCACGTGGCCGACCAAGGGGCGGGTGATCGGCGTCATCGCCGACGATGGATCGGACCTGGACGTGGTCCGCGCACTCAGGGACGAGATCTTCGACGGTGGCATGGTGCCGCTCGTGGTCGGCCCCACCGGTGGGACGCTCGGCGCCTCGGGCGATGACCCGATCACCGTGCAGCGCAGCTTCGCCACCGCCCGGTCCATCGAGTTCGACGCGTTGATCGTGGCGGGGCTCCCCGCCGCGGGGGACGACGCCAACCCGTCCCGTGACGGCAAGGCGTGGACCGGAGGCGCCGACACCGCCGTCGATCCGCGGGTGTCGCTCATGCTCAACGAGGCCTACCGGCACGCCAAGGCGCTGGGCGCCCTGACCGTGGCCCGGCCGGCGCTCGACGCGGCGGGGGTTCCCGTGGAGTCGCTCGGTGTGGTCGTTGGGGACCAGGGCGGGACCATCCTGCGAGAGGTCGTCGACCTGCTCGGACGGCACCGGGTCTGGGACCGGTTCCCCACCCACGCCTGACCGGGGGTGGACGCTGTGGTCCCCGTGGAGTGAACGCTCCGCGGGGACCACAGTCCTGGTGGCCCTATCTGGCAACGAGCTCGTACGGGGCTTGGGGCACAGGGCCCGCCGATCACGGACGGTTCCTGCGATATCGTCGCAGGTGAATTCGGTGCCGGATTTCTTTTGGCGGCGGGTTCACAAAACCCTGGTGCGAGAAGACCGAATGGCGAACGCCAGGCTCTCGTGGCGCACCTCCTCCCGTCTCCTCACGGGGGCGAGAGCAAAGGAGCACGTGCACGGGTGCACTTCGTGCTCTCAGTCGCGCAGGCGGTCCAGTTCGGATCGCAGTTCGTCGACGAGGGACAGCGCTCGCTCCAACCCCGTGTCCGTGTCCGTGCCCGTGTCCAGGGTCTGGGCACGGCCCCGGTCGGGGCGGGTCAGGGACGGCCCCGGCGCGATGTTCACCTGTTCGGTGGACCCTGCGGCCTCGATGTCGAAGACCACCCGGTCCGACCGGTGCCAACTCTCGAACCACTCCAGCGGGGTACCGGACCGGTCGAAGGTACCGCCCTCCAGGAGCAGCAGCGGGGAGTTCTCGGCCACACCGAGTTCCCGGGCGATCCCCGGGTCGGCCGGGACCGCCCGGATCTGGCGTCGGCCACCGGAGGGCACCACGCCGAAGTGCGACTCCATGAGCCGGTGCAGCGAGGAGTCGGTGAGCATCTCGGCGTCCAGCCCGGCGAACCGGTCCGCGGGCAGCCAGGTGCGCACGTAGGACAGGGGGTCCCCGTCCACCGAACGCACCCGCTCCAGGCGGAGCAGGGAACGCGTGCCCAAGTGTTCCTCGGCCGAGGGCACCCCCGAACGCACCGGGTCGAGGGAGACCACCTTCGTGGAGAGGGCGAGCCCCTCGGCGGAGAACTGGTCGAACAGGCCGGTCACCCGCTGCACGAGACGGTGGTGTTCGGCGCGTACCGCGGCGACCGCCGCCCGACCGTGCGGGCGACGGACCACACCCTCGTCCTCCAGGGTCGACAGCGCCTGACGCACGACGCTGCGCGAGACACCGAAGCGTTCGCGCAGGGCGGCCTCGCTGGGCAGGGTCTCCCCGGGGGCGATCGTATGGTCCTGGATCTGCGCGCGCAGCACGTCCGACACCTGGGAGTGCAGTGGGCGCGGGTCGGAGCGGTCGACAGGCATGACGGCCATTCTAGGCAGTGCGCAGAGGCCACCAGCTCGCTGAACGGGTGGCCTCTGCGACGGGACGCGGAGCGCGGTGCGGCCCCGGGGTCAGGCCTCGGAGCGCGTGGCCCGCCAGACGTGGCCCCAGCCCGGGGCGAGTTCGGCGGCCCGACGCAGCGCCAACACCAGGCTCGCCTCACGGGCGATCCCCCGCCCGGCGATGTCGAAGGCGGTGCCGTGGTCCACCGACACCCGCACCACGGGCAGCCCCGCGGTGATGTTGACCCCGTCGTCGCCGTAGACCGCCTTGAACGGCGCGTGTCCCTGGTCGTGGTAGCAGACCGCCACCAGCTTCCAGTTTCCGCGAACCGCCGCCGGGATGAGGGCGTCGGCGGGGATCGGTCCGTGCGCGTTGATGCCCTCGGCGCGGGCGAGCTCGATCGCCGGCGCGAGGACGTCGGCGTCCTCGTCGCCGAACAGCCGGTTCTCGCCCGCGTGCGGGTTGAGTCCGGCCACGCCGATGGGTTCGTCCGGGGAGCCCTGCGCGCGGGCGAAGGCGTTCATCAGCCGCAGCACCTCAAGGGTGCGCTCCGGGGTGACGTCCTCGATGGCCCGTCGCAGCGACACGTGCGTGGTCAGGTGGAAGAAGGACAGCTCCCCGGCGGACAGCACGAGGCTGTAGTCGCGCACCCCGAACTCGTGGGCGAGCAGTTCGGTGTGACCCGGCCAGTCGTGCCCGCCCAGGTGCATGGCGGCCTTGTTCAACGGCGGGGTGACGATGCCCTCGACCAGGCCGCGCTTGGCCAGGTCGACCGCCTCGATCACGAACCGGGCGGCCCCGTCGCCGGCCTCGGCGCTCAGCTCACCGGTCGGGACGTGGCCCAGGGAGGGGCCGGTCTGCACGATGTCGATCACCGAGGGGTCGTCGGCCGCGTCGGCGGGAGACTCGACCGGGTTGACCGCCAAGGGGTCGCCGCCCACCGCGGTGACGGCGTTGCGCAGCGCGTCGACGTCACCGACGACCACCGGTCGGGAGTACTCGCGGACCTCCGGGTGGTGCAGGAGTGCCTTGGCGGTGATCTCCGGACCGATTCCGGCGACGTCGCCGAGGGTGACCGCGAGGGTGGGGCGGTGGCTCATGCGTGGGTGCCTTTCGTGTGGCGGACCGCGTCGGCGGCCTCGATGAGGGCGTTGGGACTACCGAAGCCCCCGGCCTTGGTGACGATGGAGTGCCCCTCGTGAGGGCCTCCGGTGAGGGTGCCCAGCGGGATACCGGGGGCGACCTCTCCGGTCAGGGTGATGGAACGTGCCCGCAGCGCCTCGGTGAGGGCTCGGGCGCCGTCGCCTCCTGTGACGACGAAACCGGACAGTGGGTGCCGCTCGGCCACGCGCGCCGCCAGCTCGCCGAACCGGCGGGCCACCAGAGCGGGGGACAGACCACCGTCACGGTCGTCGGGCGCGACCAGCGCGGTGTGCGGGCAGGCGGGATCGAACCCGGCCACGACCTTGTCGGACCAGGCCCGCCACGCCTGGTCGTCGCCCAGGTCTGTGGTCGTGGGCTGCTCCACCCGGGTCCACTCGTCCACGACCAACTCGTGCACCTGACCGCGTGCGGCCTGGTGCAGCGAGGTGACCACCACCAGTGCGGGTGCGGGCTCGCGGACCGGACGCCAGGACTCGGCGAGCCGTGTCGCCAGACCGGCCGAACCGACCGGGACGACCCGGTCGCCCAGGAGCGTGATGGCCGCGGCGATCCGGGCGAGGTCCTCGTCGCTTTCGGCGTCGACCACCGCGACCGGTCCGGCGGCGCGCAGCCGTTCGGCGTCCTGCTCGGGGTCGGTCCCGGTCAGGCGCACGTGCCGAGCACCCAACAGTTCGGCGACGCGGCTCTCGGTCACCGGGGAGACGGGGTCGGTGCCCACGGCGGTGCGGTGCACCTCCACACCGTCCACCAACAGGACCCCGTCACGGACGATACGACCGTTGGCGGGGAACGCCGTGCAGACCACCGCGACCGAACCCGGGTGCCAGGCCGCCAGGACGCCGTCGATCTCGGCCCGGATGGGGCCGCGCAGCGTGGAGTCGACCTTCTTGTAGAGCAGCCTCGTACCGGCCTCGCGCAGTCGACGAACCTCGGCGGAGGCCGTCGCCGCCGCCTGCTCGTCGGGCAGGGCCCGGGAGTCGGTGGTCACGGCGACGACGTCGGCGGTGGCGTGGGCCGCGGCCAACTGGAGTTCGGTGCGCCAACCGGCGCGCACGAACTGCACGGCGGTGTCGCCCGCGCCGGTGAGGTCGTCGGCGACCACGGCGATGTGCGGCGCGGATGACGCGTCGTGAGCGGTGGCGCTCATGACCGGTCCCCCTTCGTGACGGTGTCCGTGGGACTCTCGGCCCCGTCGAGTGCGGCCTGTTCGGCCCGCTCGGCCTCGGCGGGCCGGGCGCCGGCGCGGCGCAGTGCCCAGGTGGTGACCAGCGGCGCGAGCAGGGCGGTCACCAGCACGCTCGCGGCGACCTGGGAGGTGGCGGTGCCGACGTAGGCGGCGAAGGACGGGTCGGCGGCGGCGACGATGGCCGGGGTGGCCACGGCGTTGCCCGAGGTGGTCCCGGCGGCGAACCCGACGCCGGACTCACCACCGCGACGCAGCAGGAAGCGGTACCCCAGGTAGACCAGTCCGCCGGTGAACAGGACGATCACCACGCCCATGACGATGCCGCCGAGACCGCCGCGGACGACGTCGCCCAGGTCGATACCGGTGCCCAGGGCGAAGGCGAAGAACGGGATGACAATGCCGGGCACGGGCTTGAGCACCTCGCGCCACTTGGCGTCCACGTTGCCGATCACCACGCCCAGCAGGAACGGCAGGATCGCGGCGAGCAGGGTCATGAAGGGGATCTGACCGAGCCCGGAGGCGCCGATGAACAGCAGCGCGAAGAACGGGCCGTCGTTGACCGCGCCGGCGATGTAGGCGCCGCGGTCCTTGGTGCGCCCGTACTGGCCGGTGATGGCCAGCCACAGGCCGCCGTTGGCGTTGGTGGCGGCGGCGATCATCGCCAGGATCGACACACCGAGGATCCCCTCGGGGCCGGTGGCCATGGCCAGGGCGATGATGAGCAGGCCGGGCACGACGCTCTTGCCCAAGAGGACCACACCGGTGGTGGCCAGGACGGGGCCACTGGTGCGGAGGGTGACCTGGGTGCCGGTCGCGAAGATCAGCAGGGCGATGAGCGGCATGGCGCTGTCCTTGAACAGCGCGGTGGTGAAGCTGCCGATGTCGAGCGCGCCCGGGGCGAAGGTGCCCAGGATCGATCCCAACACCAGCGGGACCAGCATGGTTCCGCCGGGGATCTTGTTCAGCCAGTGGTAGAGGGGAACCACCGACCCGTGGTCGTCACGCATGAGTGTCCGTTCGAAAGGGCCCCTCGGGCGGCGAGTCTCGGGGCCGGGTCACATATTGTCCGTACAGAGTGTACGTACAATTTTGTTCCGCGCCACCCCCTACTCACATCCGGGCACGCCGAAGAGGGCCCTCCGACGCTCGGATCCCCGATGGGAAGGGCATTTCGAACAATGTGAATCGGACGGATCCGTCCGCGGCGCCCGGCCATCGGAAGGCGGACGGGCCTGCCGGCGTGGTTCGGGGCGCGAGTACGGGAAGTGCTGCGGTTCCCCTGCGGCGCGCTGAAGGTTTCCGGTGGACTCAGCGGGCGCGAAGGCGCGGCATGGGCGGGATGGGACGGTCTGGATGGAGAGGGCGTCCCGCCTGTCGGGGCGCCCTCCCTTCGCGGACACAGTCCAGAACCTCACCGGCGGCACACCGCCCCGCCTGCTCGAAACCCCACCGATTGGAGTCGACGTCGTGCCAGACGGCGTCACGCAACAGGACGCGCACGGTGTACGGAGGCGTTCCGCGTCCGCGCAGTCGCCACCCCTCCCGGAACCCGTTCTCGAACGCCGTGACGAATTCGCTGGGGATCGGGGCATCGGTACGCCGACGGGCTTCGTGGCACTCGGTGGGCAGGTCGTCGACGAACGCCACGGAGCCGGGAGCCGGGACATCCTCGGGAAGTGGTTCGGCGTCCAGCCACACCAGGGCGAAATGACCTGGACAGGCGGTCTGGACGATCTGCCGGACGAACACGCCGGTGACGGGTCGGGGGAGTGGGAGTGGTTCGACGGGCACGGGTCGCTCCGCTCCTTCGCGCGTTGGGTGGGAAACGTGACCCAAGGGTGCCTGAGATCCCCGCCCCGGGCCGGATGAGTTCGCTTCTCCCCGAAACGGCTGACGAGTGAATGAAAGAATCCCTGACCCCACGGGCCTCCGTTGCCCCGGTATGGCGGCCCTGCTCGAACCTATCGGTACGGCACTACCAGGGTCGTGATCAGAACCGGTCGTCCCCGACCGCACGAAAGGAATAGGCGCTCCCCACGAAACGGCCGTGGACACCGTTGTACTCCGGTTCGGGACCGGCGGACAGGATCGCGTACACCTCGCCGTCCTCACCGAGGAGAGCGCGCGCGAACACCTGGAAGGGACCATGCACGTCGTGCTCGTAGCGGTAGGAGAGCACCTCGTCCACCTCCTGGCCCTCTTCCGTGTCCTGGTCCTCCCGATCGAACTCGGGACGGGACCCCGCCTCGTGCTCCAACCGGTCCAGCGCCCGCCCGGGTGAGGTGACGTCGGGTCCGAAGGACCTGACCTGGATGAAGTGACGTCGAGCGTCCGGGGTGAAGAAGACCTTGAAGACGCCATCCTCGGGCGGCTCCTCCTCACGGCTCCAACGCTCGGGCACGTGCAGGAGGAAACCCTGATGGTCCTCCCAAACGCTGTAGCCGTCGGGTGCGGGATCCTCCTCGCCCCCACCTTCGTCCGCGCCTTCGTCCGCGCCCAGGGTGGGCACGTCATCGGGAGGGGAGGGCGGGGGGTTCTCCTCGGGTTCGGAGGTCCCGGCGGAGACGCTCTGCTCGTCCTTGTCGTCCTCGTCATCGTCGTCGGGGAGGACGAATATCGCGGTCAGCATCAGGACGATCAAGAACCCAAGGACCGTGAACGATCGGACCGGATAGGCGGACACCGACCGAACGGAGACTGCTCCACCCGAGGGCTCTGGGAAGGAGACCCAACGTTGCCGTTCGGCGTCCCAACGCAGGTTCTTCGACATCGGTCCTTCCTCAAGTCAGTAGACGTCGCGCCATGTCCGCCAGTGTGACCGCGGAGGCCAGGGCGCCCAGAGCCGTGTTCCCCGGGGCCAACCGCTCCCACAGTCGGCGCAACAGCCCTTGGTCGGCGCTGCCGCTCTGGGTGATCGCGAGCTCGGCCTCGGCCAGTTCGGCGTCGACCACGGTCACTTCGGAGGTGTCGGCGAGCAGGGGCAGTTGCCCGCGCAACAACCGGATCTGCTCCAGGAGCTCCTGGAACCGCTCGTCGTCGGGCGTGACGTCGGTTCGCGCCGTACTGTTCTCACCGGTGGCGATGGACACGCCCTCGGCGTCGCCGCCGATGACCACCGAACCGGCGGAGTGGTCCCCGGTCGGCGCGGGAGCGACCCGCCGGTCGGGTCGAGGCCGCGCGTCGTCTCGCCCCACCGGAACCGAGGTTCGGGCGTCGCCTCCGGTGCCGGTGGAGAACGCTCCACCACGCACCGACCCTCCGATGAAGACCGAGCCCGAGCCGGTCCGGTCGTTGTCGTCGTTGGTACTGGTCATCTCTACTCCTGGTCCGTGTGAGGGGGCGCGTCGGCGGTGTTGGCCCGGGCTCCGCTTCCGGTGGCGATCGATCCGGCCATGGACCCACCGACGAACACGCCACCGCCACCGACGTTGACCACCTGTTGTTGGAACTCGTCGGTCATGTAGCCGGCCTCTGCGAGGGCCTGGTGGGTACCGGAGGTGATGCGGTCCTGAATGGTGGTGACGTAGCGGTTGATGTCCATCTCCTGGAACATCGACCAGGTCTCGCGCGCCCCCACCTCCCGGATGCTGACCCGGGGCCCCTCCAGGGGAAGGTGGGAGGTGGCACGCCACCCTTCGCGCGTCCAGGAACGCAGGGCGTTGAACCCGGAGAACAGGGTGGCGACCGTCACCGCAGGGCCGGCCGCCAGAGTCGACATCCGTAGCCGGATCGAACGTTCGGTGAGGTCGTCCACCTGGTGGAAACTCGACCGCGGTGGGGCCAGCACGTAGGGCAGTACCTCCAGCACGAGGAGGTCGCCCTGGGTGTGCACGCGCAAGAAGACGGTGGTGACGACCTCCTCCTGCCAGCCGCCCACTCGGATGCGCAGGAAGTGCCGTCGCTGTTCGGCGCCTTCCCCGGTGGCCTCCGCCAGGTGCGCGTGCACGTCGGTGGCCCGGTAGGGCAGGGTGGCGCGGCGCAGATCCTCGGGCAGGTCGCTCGGCAGGAAGACGCACTCCCGCAGTTCCAGTTCGTTGAGCCGGTCCTGGCTGGTGCGAGTGGTGCGTTCGGTGAGTTCGGCCAGCCGGGGGATGATGAGGTCGAGCACCCGGCGGCCGGACAGGCGCCCGGGGGCGGTCGCCTGGCCGGGCCGCGGCCTCAGTTCCAGGGTCAGGGACCAGGGTTTGCGCGGCACCCCGGCGCCCAGGAACGGCTCGTCCGCGTTGTACAGGGCCAGGGGAGAGAACTGCTCGGTCTCGATCGCCGCCAGGATCCTCGCGCGTCGGGAGGCGAACGGCGTATGGGAGGTGTCCGGGGGGAACCCGGTGAACCGGTCGCGGGACAGCTCCGTCCACAAGATCCTGGAGATCGCGCTTCGGTGCCAGGCCCCCACCAGGAGCAGCAGCGCCGGTAGGGACAGGACCACCAGGCCCTCGACGATCTTCTCCGTGACGAAGGTCGACAGGATCACGTACGCCGAGAGGGCCATCAAGAACCAGGTGGAGAGGGGCAGGATCCCGAAGCGGAACCTGGCGAATCGTCCGGTCGGTGGATTGCCCGAGCCGTCGACCACCAGGGCGGACCGGCCCTGTCCGTACGGGGAGCGTCGGGCCAAGGAGAGCAGGCTCGCCACGGTGAAGAGCATCAGCGAGATCAGCAGGGCGCCGCCCAGGCCGGGCCCGGCCTGGTCCGGGTCCAGGCTCAGGTTCCAGTTCGTGACCGGGAGACTCAGCGTGATGATCGTCAGGCCGGTCACCCAGATCAGCAGGATCAGGACGGCGCTCCCCAGATCCAGGTTCCGGGCCCGCAGGGCGTGTCCGAGGACGGTCGAGGCGTCGTAGCCCAGGGAGGGCGGAACCAATCGTTCGGGGTGCTCGACCAGCTCGGTGATGACGGTGTCCCGGAACGCGGGGTCGAGGTAGGTGCCCGCGCTGAGCAATCGGGTGGCCTCACTGCGACGGTGCGGAGCGGTGTCGACGGGAGGAAAGGGGGAGGACGGTGCTTCCGGGGTGGGGGAGGCGTCATGGCCGTGGAGGGTCTGGTTCGGTGCTTCCATTCTTCCCTTCGTCCAGAGAAGTTTTCTTCCGCGGGAATGAACCAGAATTATAGGGCGCGGATTGGGGGATCGGACATCGAACGGAGTAATTCTCTGGGGCGAAAATCGAAATGTGTATGTTTGCCTTTTTGGGGAACTTGAGTGGATTCATGGTGTTCTTCGTCCGCCCTTCGGGTGCCGATGGTCCTGGTGAGTGCTCATGTGGGTGAAGCGGTTCTTCTTCGGGTGGGGGTGCGTGCGGGGCGCGTGTTCGATCAGGGGTGAAGGGGGGAATTCAGCGGGGGAATCCTTTGGTGGCCGGGATGGGACATCGCCTATTCCAGCCCGACCACGTGCTCGGATCACCTCAGTCGCGCAATCGGGAAAGGAGACTCGGCAGTTCTCGGTCGTGGGCCACGGTCAACCGGCGGGTGGCGCGGGTGACGGCCACGTACAGGTCGTTGGCGCCGCGGGGCCCGTGGAGCACCTCCTCGGGGCGCACCACGATCACCGAGTCGAACTCCAACCCCTTGGACTCGGTGGCCGACAGCACCACCACGGGCGCCGCCTCCTCGTCCCGACGCCGTTGGGGGCGGCCCGCTCCGGGCAGGGCCTCGGCCACCTCCACGAGGGAGGCCTCGGAGGTGATGACGGCGACCCGTCCCTCCACGATCGCCTCGGTCTCCTCGGCCACCAGGGCGGGCAGCCCGGACAGGTCCTCGGTGAGCCGCACGGCCCGGGGTGGGTCCCCGTCCTCGCGCACCGACTCGGGCACCTCCTGGTCCGGGGCGGCCACGCGCAGCACGTCGGCGGCGACCGCCATGATCGGCGCGGGCGTTCGGTAGTTGACCCGCAGCGTCTCCACGTGCACCTTGTCGCGGGCGTACGGTTCGAGCGCGGCGGTCCACGAGGAGGTGCCCGCGGCGCTGCCGGTCTGGGCCACGTCACCCACCACCGTCAGGGAACGGGTGGGGACCCGGCGCATGATCGACCGCCAGGCCATGGACGACAACTCCTGGGCCTCGTCGACGATGACGTGTCCGTAGGTCCAGGCCCGGTCCGCCCCGGCCCGGTCCGCGGTGGTCGTCGCCGGCCCCGAAGCCCGGTGACGGTCGGCCAGGGACGCGGCGTCCAGCCCCAAGAGTTCCTGTTCGGCCAGGCCGGTGAACTCCAGCACCCCCTGGGCGTAGCGTTCGGCCTCGGCGCGCTCGGCCTCCTCCCGCCGATCGCGAGCGCGTTCGGCGCTGTCGTCGTGGCCCAGGAGCTCGGCGGCCTCGTCCAGCAGGGGGACGTCCTCCACCGTCCACGGGGACCCGTTAGGGCGGTACAGGGTGGTGGCATCGGGCACCTTGGACGCGGTCGCCACCCGGGCCAGGGCCTCGTGGTCGGCGAACAACTCACCGAGCAGCCGCCCCGGGGTCAGGTCCGGCCACAGGGCGTCCAACGCCCACCGGACGGGGTCCTCGTGCCAGAGGCGTTCGCCGATGAAGGGCAGGTCCTCCTCGACCACCGGGCGGCCCAGCAGGGTGGCCTCGGCGCGGGCGAGTTCGGTGAGCAGGGTGGTGACCACGTACTTGCGGGCCACGTTGTGCGACAGCCGCAGGCCCCGGGCGGTGGTCAGGACCCCCTCGCACACCGGCCCGGGGACCACGAGGTCGCCGGCGTCGGTCCTCACCCGCAGGTCCTCCTCGCCGAACGCCCGCGATGGGGTGCGCCGTCGGTCGTCGATCGCGGCGCGCACGAAGTCCGCCATGGCCACGGACCCCTTGATCGCGGCGACGTCGTGGCCCTCGCGCGCGGTGGCCTCCACCCCGGGCAGGAGTTCGCCCACGGTGCGCATCACCACGTCGGTCTCGCCCAGGGAGGGCAGCACGTCGCCGATGTAGCGCAGGAACGCCGGGTTGGGGCCCACCACCAGCACACCGCGCCGTTCCAGGACCGCGCGGTGGGTGTAGAGCAGGTAGGCGGCTCGGTGCAGGGCCGCCACGGTCTTGCCGGTGCCCGGCCCGCCCTGGACCACCAACACCCCGGACAGGGCGGAGCGGATGACCCGGTCCTGTTCGGCCTGGATGGTGGCGACGATGTCGCCCATCCGACCGGTCCGGCCGCGATCGAGCGAGGCCAACAGCGCGGCCTCGCCGACCAGTTGCCGCCGGTCGCCATCGCTGAGACCGTCGGGGTCGAACACCTCGTCGTCCAGGCCGATCACCGTGCGGCGACGGATCCGCAGGTGGCGGCGGCGGGTGATCCCCTCGGGCGCGCCCGGGGTGGCGGCGTAGAAGGGGCGGGCGGCCGGGGCGCGCCAGTCCACGAGGATGGTCTCGTACTCGCCGTCGCGCAGGCCGATCCGGCCCACGTACCGGGCCTCGGTGTCCCCGTCGGAGTGGGCGAGGTCGATCCGGCCGAAGCACAGGCCCTCCTCCACCGCGTTCAGCTGTGCGCCGCGCAGGGCCTGTTCCTGGGCACGCGTCTCCCGTTCCACGATCGCGGCGTAGCCGGAGCGGTCCTCCTGGAGATGGACGGCGGCCAACCGCTCGCCGGCCCGGGCGCGCAGCACGTCCAGGCGCTCGTACATCGTGGTGACGCGTTCCTGCTCGGTGGCGATCGCCGCGGCCTCCGTCGCCGTGACGGAAGGACCATCTTGACGGTCTTTGTTCAAGCTGCTATCCTTGCGGTGAGAAGTTAGCGAATAGCTCTATTTTTGCGGATGGATAGAGAACTCTAACAGAGGCGCTCCCTCCTCGGCCACCCCTTCGCGCACGCCACCCTCACCCATCACGGGCGAGGGTTTTTTCGTGTCCCCGTCCCACCGGCTCGTCACAGCCGCTACACTCGGCCCCATGCGAACCGAACCGATCAACGGACAGTGGTGGCGCCGCACCTAGGCGGCGCACCGATCAGTTCGCATTCAACGAACAGCGACCGCCCGGACCGGCGGTCGTTTTCTGCTTTCGAGGCGACCCCGGCCGGTGATGACCACCCGACCGTAGAGCGCCCCGAAGGACCGGCCGTGAAGCCCAGCGACGCCCAGAACAGCACTTACAGCACCCCCGCCGGGGTGAGGGTCCACCGCGGCGCCACCCCGTGCGACCCCGAGATCCTCACCGAACTCGTCAGCTCCGTCGAGTTCCGCCGAGGCGGTGTGCTCTCCTCGGGAATGGAGTACCCCGGCCGCTACGACCGCTGGCACCTGGGCTACGTCGACCCCTGTCTGGAGGTCGCCACCCGAGGGCGACGGGTCACCGCCACCGCCCTCAACGAGCGGGGCCGCGTCCTGCTCCCCGTCGTGGACCAGGCGCTGCGCACCGCCGGCGAGGCCGTGGCCGCCGGCCCCGACCAGGTCACCGTGACCGTGCCCGAAGCCGACCCGGGGGAGTTCTTCACCGAGGAGGAACGCAGCCGCCGGCCCAGCGTCTTCACCGCCGTGCGCGCCCTCCTGGACGCCCTGCGCAGCCCCGAGGACACCAACCTCGGCCTCTACGGCGCCTTCGGGTACGACCTCGCCTTCCAGTTCGAACACATCGAACGGCACATCGACCGCGACCCCGGCGACCGCGACCTGGTCCTGCACCTGCCCGACGCCATCGTGGTCCGCGACCGCAAGCGCGAGACCTGCGTGCGCTACACCTACGAGTTCACCGTCCCGGCCCAGGGCGATCGGCCCGAGGCCACCACCGAGGGCCTGCCCCGGACCACCGAACCCACCCCGCCGGTGGTGGCCACCGAGGTGCCCGCGGGGCCCGAACCCGGCTCCTACGCCGAGATCGTGGCCGAGGCCAAGAAGCGCTTCCGTCGCGGCGACCTGTTCGAGGTGGTGCCAGGACACCGGACCTACGCCCGCTGCTCCTCCCCGGCCCGCTTCTACGAGAACCTGCGCGAGCGCAACCCCGCCCCCTACGAGTTCTTCTTCAACCTGGGGGAGGGCGAATACCTGGTGGGCGCCTCCCCTGAGATGTTCGTACGGGTCAGCGGCGAACCCGGAACCGGTCAGCGGGTGGAGACCTGCCCCATCTCCGGCACCATCCGCCGCGGCGATGACGCCCTGGGTGACGCCGAGAACATCCAGGAACTGCTCTCCTCGGTCAAGGAGAAGTCCGAGCTGACCATGTGCACCGACGTGGACCGCAACGACAAGTCACGGGTGTGCGAGCCGGGCAGCGTCAAGGTGATCGGCCGGCGGCAGATCGAGATGTACTCACGCCTGATCCACACCGTCGACCACATCGAGGGCACCCTGCGCAAGGAGTTCGACGCACTGGACGCCTTCCTCACCCACATGTGGGCGGTCACCGTCACCGGCGCGCCCAAGACCTGGGCGATGCGCTTCATCGAACAGCACGAGACCAGCCCTCGCCGCTGGTACGGCGGGGCCGTCGGCGTGCTCAACTTCGACGGTTCGATGAACACCGGGCTCACCCTGCGCACCGCCCACATCCGTGACGGGGTGGCTGCGGTGCGGGTCGGCGCGACCCTGCTGTACGACTCCGACCCCGAGGCCGAGGAAAAGGAGACCTTCCTCAAGGCCCGCGCCCTGATGGAGACCCTCGCCCAGGGTGAGGAGCAGCACGCCCGGGAATCGCAGCCGTCGCCGGTCGTCGAGGAACCCGAGCCCGCTCCGCTGCCGGGCGCCGGCATGCGTGTTCTGCTGGTCGACCACGAGGACTCCTTCGTCAACACCCTGGCCGACTACGTGCGCCGCCACGGCGCCGAGGTCACCACCGTCCGCTACGGGTTCGACCACGCCCTGCTGGACCGGTTCGCCCCCGACCTGGTCGTCCTCTCGCCCGGGCCCGGTCTGCCCGTGGACTTCGCCATGAGCGACCTGCTCGACGCCCTGGCGACCCGCGGACTGCCCGTGTTCGGTGTGTGCCTGGGTCTGCAGGGCATGGTCGAACACGCCGGCGGTGAGCTGAGCACCTTGGACGCCCCCGTGCACGGCAAGCCCGGCCGGGTCGAGGTCTTGGGCGGGGACCTGTTGGCCGGCCAAGGTGAGGACGGCCGATTCCAGGCGGCCCGCTACCACTCGACCTACACGGTGCCCGAGGCGGTGAAGCACTTCGAGGTGACCGCCGTTCTGGACGGGGAGGAGGGGGAGCCCCCGGTCGTCATGGCGATCGAGGACCGTGCGGCGCGCTGGTACGCCGTGCAGTTCCACCCCGAGTCCATCCTCACCGCGGCGGTCGGCGAGGGCATCGTCTCCCGCGCCCTGGAACTCGCCCGTGAGGCGGGTTGAGGCCTTCAACGGTTGAGACACGGGCGTTCGCGTGGGACGGATCTCGTCCCACGCGGGCCTTCTCACCTGGGACGACTTGAAGAAGTGAAATGCAACCCCCGTGGGGCTGGTTTGATCAAACTGTTACCGGACAGGGGGTTGGTATGAGTATTTTGCTGCTGATCCTCGGAATCATCCTCATCGTCGCCGGCGTGATGGGCCTCCTGCGCGGGCAGCTCCTCTGGGGCATCGTTCTCATCGTCGTCGGAGTGATCCTCTCGCCCGGCGGTTTCGTCCTCGGCCTCTAACGAGCGACCGAACCCTTCCAGCGAGCACTGTTCCACGATGAAACCGGCCAAGGGATCGGGTGTCCGACACGCGCACGAGCGTGGTCGGACACCCGATCCCTCGGCCGTGTCCACACCCTCGCACGGGAGGCAGGTCCTACCCCCGGGTCGGACGTGTACCCTCGTGGGAGGCCGAATCGGCCCAACCCCATCGCGTGTACCGTTCCCCGATCAGATCCCCGGGTGACGGGATCGAAGCGTGCCATGGGTCGGGGGAGTTGCTAGGAGAGGGTGCTGTGAAGAAGGTCGATCCCCAGGTCCGCCTGGTCGCACGTCCGCAGGTGGACTACGACGCCATCACCGACTACCTCAAGGAGGTCGGAGGAGAGGCGTGGATCGAGCGGTTCGACCGGGGTGAACTCGATGCACACCTCAACGACTCCCAGAACCTCGCCGAGTTCGCCGGGCGACTGTGCTATCGCTCCTGGGAGCCGGGGCTCAACCCCAACGTCACCCGGGTGCGCAAGGACCAGGACCAGTACCTGGGCAACCTGTTGGCCAGCCTGCACGGTTCGGTGCTCGAACACATCAGCTTCAGCTTCGTGCTGCACAACGTCTCGCGTGTGCTCACCCACGAACTCATCCGTCACCGCCCCGGCGTCGCCGTCTCCCAGGAGTCGCTGCGCTTCGTGCGCCTGACCGACCTGCCGTTCTGGTTCCCGGACTGGGCCGAGGAGGACCCGGAGCTGATGGAGCGCGCCACGGCGATGCTCCAGCAGATGGAGGAGTTCCAGTTCTGGATGGCCGAACACTTCGGTCTGGACGACGAGGGCGTGAAGTTCGCCGAGAAGAAGCACAAGACGTCGTTCATGCGTCGCTTCGCCCCCGAGGGCGTGGCCACCGGTCTGGTGTGGACCGCCAACGTGCGCACCCTGCGGCACACCCTGGAGGCCCGCACCGCTCCCGGTGCGGAAGAGGAGATTCGCCTGCTTTTCCACCTCATCGGTGAGACACTGAAGGAGGAGGCCCCCGCGCTGTTCGGCGACTACGTCGTCGAGGACGGCGCCTGGGTGCCCCAGTGGCGCAAGGTCTGACCGACCTCCCATGACCGCCCGCCCCGGCCTCTGCCCGGGGCGGGCTCCTTTGTGCCCATCAGGCGTCCAGGCCGGCCATCCTGCGGTGATCTTGCTACCAGAAGCGAAAAAGGCACCTTTTTCGCTTCTGGTAGCAAGATCACCGCTTTTCGGTGCCGGTCCGTGTCCACTTCGTCCCGAAAGGGTCAAGGGGGCCTCGGGAATGGGCCAATGATTCCCGGGCCGCGCCAATAGCGAGCACGGATTCGGTTGGATCTCGCATAAGTCCTGGTGGGAGCATTCGTAGGGGTGTCCGGCGTGGGTAGGAGGCGAGGGCGAACGGAAGGCGAACAGCCCCGCCTCCCACGAACCAGGAAGGGGTTGCGCAGTGACCAGCGAACTTGTACCGGAGAACCTCATCGGGCACCAAGTACTCGACCCCGAAGGCAACAACATCGGGAAGATCAAGCAGGTCTTCCTGGACGACCGCACGGGAGAACCCAGTTGGGTCTCGGTCCACACCGGACTCTTCGGAATGAAGGAGACCCTGGTGCCGCTCCAGGGGGCCCGACCGATGGCCGAGGACATCCAGATCCCCTACGACAAGGCGACGGTCAAGGACGCTCCGCAGGTGGAGGCCGACCGTCACGTCGAGCCCGAGGACGAGGCCATCGTCCGCGACTACTTCGCCAAGCACGGTGGTGTGCCCCGACAGAGCGGGGGAGAGACCGACGACATGACCGGGACGCCGCCCATGGGTGAGAGGCGCCACGGGACCGACGAGGCCATGGGCCGGGAGACCGACTCCTGGACCGAGGAGGGTGACACGGTCGGCCGTGCCCGTTCGGGCGAACGCCTCGGTGGTCCGGTCGACCCCGAGGCCGAGGACGTCTCGCTGATCCGGCACGAGGAGCAGGTGGAAATCGGCGTCGAACGCCGAGAGAGCGGACAGGCGCGGATGCGCCGACACGTGGACGTCGAGCGCTTCGACGAGACCGTCCCGGTGCACCACGACGAGTTGGAGGTGGAGCGCCGGCCGATCACCGACCCCTCCCAGGTGACCGACGAAGGCGACCTGGAGGAGGGTGAGCAGACCTTCACGCTCTACGAGGAGCGTCCGGTGGTCTCCAAGCAGAACGTGCCGGTGGAGGAGATCCACGTTCGAAAGCGCGACGTCACCCGCGAGGAGCACGTCGAGGGCGAGCTTCGCAAGGAGCGGTTCGAGATCGAGGGTGAGGACGAGGACGGCACTTCGCCCTCCGGCCCCAGGTGATCGCGAGCGCCATCGTGCGCCGGGTGCCTTCGGGCGCCCGGCGCACCCTTTTCGTGCGGGGCCCGGTACCGGAGGGACGAAAGGAAACCGAAAGCCTTGCGCACTAGGTTTTCTGAACGAGGGGTGTCGGGGACGGACGACACCTCCTGGTCAGTCCTTCCCTGAGGCCCGCCGCCTCGGGGAGGGGGTACCTCTCGAACGGTGGCCGGTGGAGAGCGCCGGCCACCGTCACCCCTTCACCGATCGCCCACCCGAGCCCTGTCGGGGTGTCCTCCCAGGTCGGAGCCGGACGTGAGCTTAGGCTCGCATCTGTCGGCCGCCGACAGGAGCAGGGGGAACACGATGACCGAGGACGTGAACGGGGAGAGCGCCCGAGAAGAGGTCACCGGCGAGGAGACGGCCGGGCGCGACGCCGAACCCGAGCCGCGTGGTCGTGACGCCGAACCCGGCCGCGGACACACCCTCGTCCTGGGGGCCGGCATGTCCGGACTGGCGGCCGCCGACCGACTCGCCGAACAGGGGGAGCGGGTCACCGTACTGGAGGCCCGTGCCCGCACCGGCGGACGGATCCACTCCGTGCGCACCTGGGGCGGAGCGACCCTGGACGTCGGCGCCTCCTGGATGCGGGGGGAGGAGAACAATCCGCTCTCCCGCCTGGTCCGGGAGGCCGGCGCGCGTACGGCGACCTTCAACCGTGCCACCGAGACCGCCTACGACCCCAAGGGGCGCCGCCTCCTCTTCGACCGACACCGGCGCAACATGGAGGACGTCAACCTCCTCCACGAGCACATGTACTGGACCACGGTCGGCGCCGGCCGGGAGGAGTCCATGGAGCAGGGCATCGACCACGCCCTCTACGACGTCAACCTGGTCCGCGCGCGCGCCCGCGACGCAGCGGAGATCGTGCACCGCATCGCCGAGGCCGAACACGGGGCCGACGCCGAGGAGATCGCCTTCACGGCGGTCTCCGCCGCTCACGAGTTCAGCGGTGACGACGTCGTCTTCCCCGACGGGATGGGCCGACTCACCGACCACCTGGCCCGAGGGTTGGACGTGCGCTTCGAGCACGTCGTGTCGTCGGTGGACCACGGCGAGGACGGCGTCCGGGTCCGGGTGGACACCCCCGGCGGAGAGGAGACCCTCACCGCCGACCGCGTCCTGGTGACCCTGCCGCTGGGGGTCCTGCAGGCCGGCCAGGTCGACTTCGAGCCGCCACTGCCCCAGGACAAGCGCGAGTCGTTGGAGAGCCTGGGCAACGGCCGCTTGGAGAAGCTGTTCCTGCGCTTCGACGAGGTCTTCTGGGGCGACGCCGAGGTGATCGTGCACCTGGGGACCGAGGAGGGAACCTGGTTCCACTGGTACTCGGGACAGAACGTGTTCGGCGTGCCGGTCCTGGTCTGTCGCAACGGCGGCAACGCGGCGCGCTTCCTGGCCGGCAAGGACGACGCCGAGGTGGTCGAGCACGCCATGGAGTCGCTGCGGGGCATGTTCAAGAAGGCGCCGGACCCGGTGGACCACTACCTGACGCACTGGATGGACGACCCGTTCGCGCGAGGAGGGTTCTCCTTCACCGCGGTCGGCTCCGGTGACCAGGACCGGATCGCGTTGAGCGACCCGATCGGGGAACGCGTGTTCTTCGCGGGGGAGGCCACCGTCGTCGAGCACAGCGCCACGGTGCACGGCGCGTTGCTGTCGGGGCTGCGGGAGGCCGAGCGCATCCTGTCCCTGGACTGATCCCCTCGGCGGGAGGTTGTGCCCGGTGACGGGCGGGTAGTGCGTTTTCACGGGCCGCGCACCCCTTTGACCAGGGAAGTCGTGTGTGCGGGGTCGGCGGTGTCATTCATCGAACAGGAAACGGGGAGCCACGATGGGGACCGAACACGGTGTCGAGGGTCTGAAGACGATTCTGGGCCAGGTGCCCTTTCCCGCGGACAAGGAACGGATCCTGGACCGGGCTGCTTCTCTGGGGGCCGACGACGAGATCATGAGGGCATTGAGGGCGATGCCTCCGGTCGACTACGACCGACCCGACGACGTCCTGCGGTCGGTGCCCATGGACGAGTCCGACACGGACGCGCGCAAGGAGTCCGATCGGGCCCAGCAGCGGCGGGAACACACCAAACCCGGTCTTTCCGAGACGATGAAGGACACCGGGCCGGTGAACCCGATCGAAGAGGAGACCGGGGAGAACCGTAAGTCCTGAGCGGGCCGGGGCGGCGGGGCCGCCGCCGCACCCGCTGACGCGTTCGCCGGGAGAAGAGCCCGAACCGGAAGGTGGGTCCGTACAGGCTACGATTGGCGGGCGGCCGTTTCGCCGGGTCACGGGACATCGACGGAGCGCGCTGCGGTGGGAACGGAAGATCCCGCCCGTTATCGTGGTCGCCATGGGGCGATCCGCGCAAGAAGGCAGACACGAGGCGGGGGGCAGTGTGGCCGGCCCGGTGGTCACCGACCGCATCTGGACGGTTCCCAACCTGTTGAGCATGCTCCGGTTGTTGGGTGTTCCGCTGTTCCTGTGGCTCATCCTGGGACCCGAGGCCGACTGGTGGGCACTGCTCGTGCTCGCCTTCGCCGGGCTCAGCGACTGGCTGGACGGCAAGATCGCCCGAGCCTGGAACCAGGCCTCCAAGTTGGGTCAGTTCCTCGACCCGGCCGCCGACCGGCTCTACATCTTCGCGGCGCTGCTGGGACTGGTCATCCGTGGGATCGTGCCGTGGTGGCTGATGGCCATCCTGGTCCTGCGAGACGTCCTCATCCTCGGCGCCCTGCCGCTGCTGCGCCACTTCGGCTACGGGCCGCTTCCGGTGAACTTCGCGGGCAAGGCCGCCACCCTGTGCCTGTTGTACTCGTTCCCGTTGTTGTTCGTGGCCGAGTACGCGTCCATCGTGGGAGATGTGGCCAAAATTGTAGGTTGGGCGTTCGCGCTCTGGGGAACGGCTCTTTATTGGTGGGCCGGATTGCTCTACGCCGTACAGGGACTACGCCTGATCGGACAGTCCCGCCGTGCCGAACGCGCTGATCACGAGGGTGTGAGAACGGGAGACCCGGACAGCGACGAGGGGCACGGCAGGTTCACGGAACGGTAACGGGGCCTGATCCGTGACACCGACGGGCCGGCTCACCTGAGTCCTGTCGGATCGAAAGGGAGTGTCGTCTCCGTCATGAGAACATGTCCCACCGCGCGCGCCGGTGCGCGCTCCGAAGAACGCACATCCCCCATCGCCCCCCACGGCCAAGCCGTTCGGGGGGATCGGGGATGACCACACCCAACGAAGGGCCCGGGACCACCACGCCTCCGATGAAGGCCGTCGTGATGGCGGGCGGCGAGGGCACTCGCCTGCGCCCGATGACGGCCAACCAACCCAAACCGCTCCTACCGGTGGTCAACAAGCCCATCATGGAGCACGTGCTGCGCCTACTGCGCAAGCACGGATTCACCGAGACGGTCGTCACCGTCCAGTTCCTGGCCACGCTCATCCGCAACTACTTCGGTGACGGCGAAGAGCTCGGCATGAAGCTCCACTACGTCGCCGAGGAGGTCCCCCTCGGGACCGCCGGCAGCGTCAAGAACGCCGAGGAACACCTGCGCGGCGAGCCGTTCATCGTCATCTCCGGTGACGCGCTCACCGACATCGACCTCACCGACATGCTCCGCTTCCACCGTGAACGCGGCGCCAAGCTCACCATCGCCCTGAAGCGGGTCCCCAACCCGCTGGAGTTCGGCATCATCATCGTCGACGAGCAGGGCCGCATCCAGCGTTTCCTGGAAAAACCTACCTGGGGACAGGTCTTCTCCGACACCGTCAACACCGGCATCTACATCATGGAACCGGAGGTGTTGGAGAGAGTCGCCACCGGAGAGGTGGTCGACTGGTCCGGTGACGTGTTCCCCGAACTCCTGGCCGAGGGCGAACCCATCTACGGGTACGTCGCCGACGGCTACTGGGAGGACGTGGGCACCCACGAGAGCTACCTGAGCGCCCAGGCCGACGTGCTCTCGGGCAAGGTGGACGTCGACATCGACGGCTTCGAGGTCTCCCCGGGCGTGTGGGTGGGCGAGGGCTCCGAGGTCAGCTCCGAGGCCGTACTCAAGGGACCGCTCTACATCGGCGACTACGCCAAGGTCGAGGCCGGCGCGGAACTGCGCGAGTACACCGTGGTCGGCAGCAACGCCGTGGTCCGCGCGGAGGCCTTCGCCCACCGCACCGTGCTCCACGACAACGTGTTCATCGGCCGCGGCGCCAACCTGCGCGGCACCGTGATCGGCAAGAACACCGACGTCATGGCGGCGGTGCGGATCGAGGAGGGCGCGGTCATCGGTGAGGACTGCGTCATCGAGTCCGAGGCCTACCTGCACAACGACGTCAAGGTCTACCCGTTCAAGACCATCGAGGCCGGGGCGGTGGTCAGCACCAACGTCGTCTGGGAGTCACGGGGGCAACGCTCCCTGTTCGGTCCCCGTGGTGTGTCCGGCCTGATCAACGTCGAGATCACCCCCGAACTCGCGGTCCGGTTGGCCAACGCCTACGCCACCACCCTGAAGAAGGGTGCGATGGTCACGACCTCCCGCGACGTCTCGCGCGCCGCGCGCACGCTCAAGAGGGCCATCATCAGCGCGCTCACCGCGACCGCCATCGAGGTGCGCGACCTGGAGGTGGTGCCGCTGCCGGTGGCGCGCTTCCACACCTCCCAGAGCGGCGTCAGCGGCGGCATCGTCGTGCGCACCAGTCCGGGCGACCCCGAGTCGGTCGACATCATCTTCCTGGACGGTGAGGGGGCCGACCTGTCGCCGGGCGCCCAGCGCAAACTCGACCGGGTCTTCTCCCGAGCCGAGTACCGGCGCGCGTTCCCCGGGGAGATCGGCGAGCTGACCTTCGCCGCCCGCAACATCGAGAACTACTCCCACGACCTCCTACGGTCCGTGGACACCTCCGGGGTGGCCGAGGCGGAGCTGAAGGTGGTCGTGGACTGCGCGGGCGGCACGGGTTCGCTCATCCTGCCCTCGCTGCTGGGACGGATCGGCGTGGACGTGCTCACCGTCAACAACCGCCTGGACGAGGCCTCGCCCACCGACACGGTCGCCAGGAAGATGCGCGACCTGGAACGTCTGGGCGAGTTGGTGTCGGGTTCGGGGGCGGACTTCGGTGTGCGTTTCGACCCGGTCGCCGAACGCCTGTCCATCGTGGACGAGAACGGCGAGCTGATCGACGACGACCGCGCGTTGTTGGTGGTGCTGGACCTGGTGGCCGCCGAACGCGGTGCGGGCAAGGTGGCGCTGCCGGTGACCACCACCAGGGTGGCCGAGCGCGTGGCCGGTGCCCACGGTGTCGAGGTGCGTTGGACGGCCACCGCCACCCACGAGCTCACCAAGGCGGTCCGTGCCGAGGGTGACGCCATCATCTTCGCCGGTGACGGCCGGGGCGGGTTCGTCCTCCCCGAGTTCAGCTCCACCAGTGACGGCATCGCCGCGTTCGTGCGGCTGCTGGGTCTGGTGGCGCGGACCCGTCGCCCGATCGTGGAGATCGATCGGGCGATCCCTCAGGCGCACCTGTTGCGCCGTTCGGTGCCCACCCCATGGGCGGTCAAGGGCAGCGTCATGCGCGCGGTCGTGGAGGCCGCGCAGGACCGGGAACTGGACACCACCGACGGCGTGCGCGTGATCGAGTCGGACGGAAGCTGGGCGCTGGTCCTCCCGGACACCGCCGAAGCCGTCACCCATCTTTGGGCCGAAGGTCCTGATTCGGACAAGGCTCAGGCTCTGTTGGACGAATGGGCCTCCGTCGTGGAGCGTGCGGAGGGCTGAAATGGCAGGTCGTGGGCGTGGGCGGCGGTGGCCGTCCACGCCCACGTGCTTCGGTCCGTCCGTCGGTGGGGAAAAATCGCCCGGCAGGGCGGTCGAGCGGACGAATCGAGCGGAATCCCAGGTCAATCCACGGTCGGGAGGCCGACGAAAATCCACTCCGCGTTCAACAGAACCAAACCCCTCGGACGGGCATCTGCCCCAGAACAGGCGTTGATCTCTTCCGAGGTCCGGTGTGGCGGTGCCCCGGGTGCCGCCTCCATCGAGTCCGTCGCACGCCCGTGTCACGGGGCCGCGCGGCGGGCCACGGGGGAGCGAAACCCTGTCTGGACAGGGATATGGTTTAAAGTCGAGTGTTCCCTGAAGCATCTCGTCACCATCGACACAAGGGGTTCCGGCAACGGCGGACGTCCGTCGGGGTGACAAGGGGCAGAACATAGGGGATGAGACCTAGCGACCGACCGTGTGGGACGATCCGTTGCCGCGAAAGCGGAACGTCTCACCGTGTTCCGGACGTTGAGCGGGCACAGTGTCCGTCCGGCGAGCCGGAACGCGCCACCGATCAGCCGAATCAAGCACCGCCCCGTGCGGTAGGAGGCCGAGCCGACCTATGTCGAGCGTTTACTGCACGCAGTGCGGTCACGCCGTTGCGGATGATGCCCGTTTCTGCTCCCACTGTGGAACTCCCCTCCGCAGGGCCGACCAGCAGAATCCGCCGTCCAACACGGGCGGGGAGTCCGGTGGAGGGGACGTCACCTCCACCATCTCCATCTCCGGGATACAGGCCCTGGAGGATGAGGAAGCGGGTGAGGATCTCGGCGGCGACGACCCCGCCAGTGCCGATGCGTTGCCCCCGGGCACCGCGCTACTCGTGGTCCGCCGTGGCCCCAACGCCGGAAGTCGTTTCCTGCTGGACAGCGACGTGACCACCGCCGGGCGCCACCCCAACAGCGACATCTTCTTGGACGACGTCACCGTCTCCCGACGCCACGTGGAGTTCTTCCGCAGGGGTAACGGGTTCGGGGTCCGTGACGTCGGTAGTCTCAACGGCACCTACGTCAACCGGGAACCGGTGGACGAGGCCGAGCTGGGTGGTGGGGACGAGATCCAGATCGGCAAGTTCCGGATGATCCTGCTGACCAAGCCCCGCCGATGACGGATCGGTGACCACGGTCGACGGGGGTGGGAGGGCCGAAGAGGTTTGCGGCCCTCCACCTCCGGAGAGCTTTGTAACGAAGGGTGCCGATTTCGCCCTCGGGTCCTGATCCGACGGGGGAGCAGGGACGAGCGCCCAGCCGGCATGACGACTCGTGGGACGGAGACGCTGTGAAGCACATGGAGGTCGTCGGCGTCCGGGTTGAGATGCCTTCGAACCAACCGATTGTCCTGCTCAAGGAATCCGAGGGTGACCGCTACCTGCCGATCTGGATCGGCGGGGTGGAGGCCACCGCCATCGCCTTGGCCCAACAGGGGGTCGCGCCCGCCCGACCTCTCACGCACGACCTGTTTCGGGACGTGCTCGACGCCCTGGAGACCGGCCTGGAAACGGTACGGATCACGGGGCTGAGCGATGGCATCTTCTACGCCGAACTGGTCTTCAGCAATGGTGTCGAGGTCAGTGCACGACCCTCCGACTCCATTGCCCTGGCCCTGCGGACCGGAACCCCGATCTACGCGCACGAGGACGTGATCGACGAGGCGGGGATGCCGATACCCGACGAGCAGGAGGACCAGGTCGAGGCGTTCCGGGAGTTCCTGGACAACATCTCGCCCGAGGACTTCGGTCGACGCAGTACCTGAGAGATCGCAAGGGCGGGGCCCGCGCACGGCGTGGGCCCCTCTTCCTTGCCCGAGCGGGCCCATCGGCCCATGAGGCCGAGGACACGGCTGTGACCTGCGACTTCATTATCGGGGTCAGTGGTAGATTGGGATGAGGGAATGGACGCGGCGACCACAACCGAAAAGGCCCGGTCTCCTCGGGGCATCGGACGTACGGGTGGGTCGGAGCCGTCACCGCGCGTACTTGGCGACGCGCCGGGCGGCTTCGTTGACGCTGCCTTGGCGTCGCCCTACCGTCAGTGCTGTGGAACCTGCGGCGCGCCCATTCCCTGAGTGGACCTTCCCCTGTCGATGCCGCCGTGGGACGAGAAGCCGGAGGTCGGCGTGGCGGTAGCGAGCGGCAAGCGGGATCCCCATGACAGGCGGTCTGCGCTGCGGCTAGCGGGGCAGCAGGGCCTACTGTGCGAAGAGGACGTGATGGCGCTGCCTATGGACGTCGGGTATCGGGGCCCAGCGGCGTGTACGGCCGCCGGGATCACCTATCGACAGCTCGACTACTGGGCCAGAACCGGCCTGGTGGAGCCGAGCGTGCGCACAGGAGCCGAAAACGCCCCGCTGTACAGTCTTCCGGACATCCTGATGCTGAAGGTGGCCAAGCGTCTCCTGGACACCGGGATCTCCCTGCAGCAGATCCGCACGGCCGTCGACCACCTGCGCGGCCGTCCCGCCGGGGAGTTGGCCCGCATCACCCTGATGAGCGACGGTGTGAGCGTCTACGAGTGCACCTCCCCCGACGAGGTCGTCGACCTCATGCAGCGGGGCCAGGGCATGTTCGGGTTGGCGTTGGCGAACGTGGCCCGTGAGCTGGAGGAGGCGCTGGGGGTCGTCCCGGCCGAGGCCCGTTCCGACCTTCCCACCCCGGACCCCCGACCCGTCGACGAACTGGCCCGTCGGCGACGTGAACGCCGTACCGGTTGAGAGCGGTACGAAGGTGTGCCCTGGCTCCTCGTTCCGGAGTCCGATCGAGTACCTTCGTAACCACAACAGGGGTGAAAACCGACATTTCTCCCTGCTTGGATACATGTACAGAGCGTCAGCAGGCTTTTGATATCGCGCGGGAGAGACCCCGACGCTACGGGGCGCCGACGGGGCAATACTCCCCAGTAACCTCTCAGGCACCATGGACCGCGCGAAGGAGGCCGCTCTGGAGCCGGCATCGTCGTGCCCGGTGACAGAGGGGGAGACCGTGAGGAACACCGCCGATCGAATCGGCCCTGTCACCAGGAGGTCTCCGTGACTGACCCGTCGAACGCCTCGACCATGGGCGCACCCGCCCGGGTCTTCGCCGACCGGCACATCGGCCCCACGCCCACCGAGACGGCGGAGATGCTCAAGACCGTGGGCTACGGCTCCACGACCGAGCTCATGAGCGCCGCCGTGCCCGAGTCCATCCTCACCGGCCCCGGGCAGAGCGCCCCGCTGGCCCTGCCCGAGGCCGCGGGAGAGGCCGAGGCCCTGGCCGAGCTGCGGGAGTTGGCCGGTCGCAACCGCCCCCACACCACACTCATCGGCCTGGGCTACTACGACACGCTCACCCCGCCGGTCATCCTGCGCAACATCATGGAGAACCCGGCCTGGTACACCGCGTACACGCCCTACCAACCGGAGATCTCCCAAGGCCGGTTGGAGGCCCTCCTCAACTTCCAGACCGCGGTCTCGGACCTGACCGGTCTGCCCATCACCGGCGCCTCGCTGTTGGACGAGGCGACCGCCGCGGCCGAGGCCATGACCCTGGCCCGACGCGCCTCCAAGGTCAAGAGCGACGTCTTCGTCGTGGACGCCGACGTCTTCCCGCAGACCCTGCAGGTGTTGCGCACCCGCGCCGAGCCCCTGGACATCGAGGTCGTCGTCGCCGACCTGACCAAGGGCCTGCCCGAGGGCGAGGCCTTCGGAGTCCTGGTCCAGTACCCGGCCTCCAGCGGTGTGGTCCGCGACCCGAGCGCGGTCATCGAGCAGGCGCACGAGCGCGGCGCGCTGGCCGTGGTCGCCGCCGACATCCTCGCCCTGACCCTGCTGCGCAGCCCCGGTGAACTGGGCGCGGACATCGCGGTGGGTTCCACCCAGCGCTTCGGTGTGCCGCTCGGCTTCGGCGGCCCGCACGCCGGTTACATGTCCGTGGGCGAGAAGCTGCGCCGGCAGCTGCCCGGTCGTCTGGTCGGGGTGTCCGTCGACAACGTCGGCAGACCCGCCTACCGTCTGGCCCTGCAGACCCGTGAACAGCACATTCGTCGGGAGAAGGCCACCAGCAACATCTGCACCGCCCAGGTACTGCTGGCGATCATGGCCGGCATGTACGCCGTCTACCATGGCCCCGACGGGCTGCGGGCCATCGCCCGTCAGGTGCACACCCGCACCGCGTCCCTGGCCGACGCGCTCACCAAGCGCGGCTTCGAGGTCGTCCACGGCGCGTACTTCGACACCCTGCGCGTGCGCGTGCCCAGCGCCGACCGCGTCGTGGAGCGGGCACTGGAGTCCGGCGTCAACCTGCTCGCCACCGACCAGCACACGGTCGGTCTGAGCGTGGACGAGACCACCGGCGTGGACACCCTGGGCAAGGTCCTGGCCGCCTTCGGCGAGGCCGACCGTGGTGCCGAGCGCGGCCCGGTGACGGTGGACGAGTCCGCCGACCGCCTGCCCGCGGACCTGACGCGCGGCGTCGACTACCTCACCCACGAGGTCTTCAACACCCACCGCAGTGAGACCTCGTTGCTGCGTTACATGCGCCGTCTGGCCGACCGGGACCTGGCGCTGGACCGCACGATGATCCCGCTGGGCTCGTGCACCATGAAGCTCAACGCCACCGCCGAGATGGAGCCCATCACCTGGCCCGAGTTCGCCGGGCTGCACCCGTTCGCCCCGATGGACCAGGCGGCCGGCAGCGTGGCGCTCATCCGCGACCTGGAGGCCTGGCTGGTCGAGGTCACCGGCTACGACGCGGTGTCCCTACAGCCCAACGCCGGTTCCCAAGGTGAGCTCGCCGGCCTGCTCGCCATCCGCGGCTACCACCGCTCGCGCGGGCAGGCCCACCGGGACGTGTGCCTGATCCCCAGTTCGGCGCACGGCACCAACGCCGCCAGCGCCGTCATGGCGGGCATGCGTGTGTCCGTGGTGGCCTGTGACGACGACGGCAACGTCGACCTGGACGACCTGCGCGCCAAGACCGACAAGCACCGCGAGGAGCTGGCGGCCATCATGGTCACCTACCCCTCCACCGCGGGTGTGTACGAGGACACCATCACCGAGGTGTGCCGCCTGGTGCACGAGGCCGGAGGCCAGGTCTACGTCGACGGGGCCAACCTGAACGCCCTGGTGGGTTGGGCCAAGCCGGGCGAGTTCGGCGCCGACGTCAGCCACCTGAACCTGCACAAGACCTTCTGCATCCCGCACGGCGGCGGCGGCCCGGGCGTGGGTCCGGTCGCGGTTCGTTCGCACCTGGCGGGCTTCCTGCCCAACCACCCGGGCCAGCCGGAGGCCGGCCCGCACACCGGGGTCGGTCCCGTCTCGGCGGCGCCGTTCGGTTCGGCGGGCATCCTGCCGATCTCCTGGGCGTACGTGCGCATGATGGGGGAGAAGGGGCTGCGTTCGGCCACCGAGACCGCGGTGCTCTCGGCCAACTACATCGCCAAGCGCCTGGAGCCCTACTACCCGGTCCTGTACACCGGTGCGGGCGGACTGGTGGCGCATGAGTGCATCATCGACATCCGTCCGTTGCAGAAGACCAGTGGCATCAGCAACGAGGACGTCGCCAAGCGGCTGATGGACTACGGCTTCCACGCGCCGACCATGTCCTTCCCGGTCAACGGCACGCTCATGGTGGAGCCGACCGAGAGCGAGAATCTCGCCGAGTTGGAGCGGTTCATCCAGGCGATGATCGCCATCCGCGGTGAGATCGATAAGGTGGCCAAGGGGGAGTGGGGCGCCGAGGACAACCCGCTGTGGGGCGCTCCGCACACCGCGGAGGCGCTGACCGCCGACGAGTGGGGCCGCGGCTACACGCGCTCCGAAGCCGCCTACCCGCTGCCGTCGCTGCGCCAGGACAAGTACTGGCCGCCGGTCGGTCGGATCGACCAGGCCTACGGTGACCGCAACCTGGTCTGCTCCTGCCCGCCGCCGGAGGCCTTCGAGCTCTGAGGGTGGTGAGCGGGGTGTCGGCTTCGGTCGGCGCTCCGCTCTTTTCGGACCATAGCGAATCTACAACGTAAAGGCATCGCTTCGGGTGGGGCGACACGCGACATCCACTACCAGGGCGCAGCTCTCGTCATCGACCGGCAGGTTAGAGTTACGGCGAGCAGAACACTCGCGCCGCCCACCGCGTGATCCTCGCCCCCACGGAAAGTCGCACACCATGACCACGACGTCCGGATCTTCCGCACGCCCTGGACCCTCGGACCCGCAGCCCCAGGCCATCGACCCCGAAGACGTCGAGGACACCGGAACCGGTGGCGGGGACGCCGCCGACCTGTGCGATCGGGCCCGCGACCTGGCCGAGAACGGGCACCTCAAACGCGCCGCCAAGCTCTACCAGCAGGCGGTCACGGCCGACCCGCATCCCAGGGTGCGGGCACGGGCCCTGTTGGGGCTGGCCGTGGTCCAAGACCAGCGCGGCGACCTGGCCGCCGCGCGTGAGGCCGCCCGTCGGGCGCTGTCCACCGGGGACGCGCGTTACGCGCCACGAGCCGCCTACCACCTGGCGCTGTCCCTGGAGCAGGAGGGCTCGCACGGTGAGGCCGCCCGGGTGTGGGAACGGCTGCTGGGATCGGGTGGCGCGGCCTACGGCGCGGTGGCCCGCTACGGGTTGGCGCGAGAGGCCGAAACGCGGGGTGAGCACACCGAGGCGGAGGAGCACTGGGAGGCCGCGCTGGAACTGCCGCCCGAAGGCGAACCGATGAGCCGTCTGCACGCCACCACGGTCCAGGACGCCGCCAGGGACCTGGCGGGGCGCCTGTTGGACCGAGGACAGGTGGAGGGCGCCTCCGTGGCGGTCGAGCGCGGTCTGGCGGTGGGAGACGACCCGGGTCTGCGCCTGTTGCGCGCCGCCACCCACCTGGAGCGGGCCATCTCCGACGTCGCCGGGGTCGCCGAGCCGGGCACCGCCGACGAGGGGGCGCACCCGCGGGCGCGCACCTCGGGCGCCGCGGTGGAGCTTCTGGCCGGTCTGTTGGTCCTGCGGGGCGAACCGGACGAGGCGGCCCGGGCCTGGCGTACCGGGTTGGAGAGCCGGGACACGGAGACCGCCGAAGAAGTGCGGTGGCGGCTGCGCCGCTCCTTCGCCCAAGCCGGGGACGAGGACGGTGAGGAGACGCCCGAACCCTGGTGGGAGGGGTACCTGGAGGAGGCCGTGGCGACCTCCAGCGCGTCCGTGCTCGCCGGGGAGCTCTTCGCGACGGTGACTCAGATGCACGCCCTGTTGGCGGTGCCGGTGGTGGAGGGCGAGTCACGCCCGGCCGCGCTGCGCGCCGCCATGGAGCAGGCCCTGCGAGCCCCGAGCGAACTGGTGTGGGGCCCGGACGTTCACGCGGACTTCCGGCGTCGGCTCGCGGAGGCGATGGGGGAGGACGTGCTCCCCCAGGGTTGGCCGGACGGTCCCTGACCGGTTCGCGCACACGTCACCGCCCGGGATTTCGCGGTTCCCGGGCGGGAGAGGTCGAGGGATCAGGGGATCGGACATTCGGTGGGGGCCACGAGGTCGGTGGAAATCGTGGCCGGGTGCCGGTCGAGGACCGGTGGTCGGTCGCTTCAGGCCGCGGCGCGGGGGCGGTGCGGGGCCACGACCGCCCCGTCGGGGAGGAGTTCACCGGTGTCGTCGAAGAGGACGACGCCGTTGCAGAGCAGACTCCATCCCTGTTCGGGGTGGCTGGAGACGACGCGGGCCGCCTCGCGGTCGGTTTCCTCGGCGGTGGGACAGGAAGGCTTGTGGCTGCACATGGATGGACCCTTTCGGTCGTGTGCCGGTTGAGGCCAACAGTAGTGGCTGACATCACATGATGTTGTCGTTTCAGGCCGATGACAAAGGTGCCGCTCTGCTGTTGTTCGCTCTCAACAGGTGAGACTCCCGCCCCGGCGAGCAGGTTCTCCCCGAAATGTCGTGGGCGTGTCCGAACCCGGACACGCCCACGGGGAATCAGTAACCGCCGCGTGTGCGTCGGGCGGCCGGACGACTGCGCATCCCCGCACCCGCCAGACCACCGCGCTGGAAGGCCCGGACCAGTTCGCCACCGAGGTTGACCCCGGCGCCCAGCGCGAGCGCCACCGTGATGGCCTCGGCGAGACTGAGCATCCCCGCCACGGCTGTGCCCTGGGTCATCTCGATCAGGCCCCGGTAGAGGATGCTGCCCGGCAGTAGTGGGGCGATCGAGGGGATCAGGTAGGGCAGGACCGGTCGTCTGGTGCGACGGGCCAGCCAGTGCCCGACCACGCCCACGGCGACCGCGCCCACCACGGTGCCCACCACCGGGGGAACGTCCACCAGTGAACGCAGCCCCGCGTAGGTCACCCAGATCATGACGCCCATGACGCCGATGCTGGGGAGCATCCTGGGTGGTACCGCCAGTGAGATGGCGAAGGCCATGGCGATGCCGGCGGCGCCCACCAGCACCGCGACGTCCAGGGTGGTGCCCGCCGCCGGCAGGTTCTCCAGGTCCATGTTCACGCCCAGACGCACCGCCGTGTAGGCCACCGCGCCCACACCCGAGACGATCGCGCCCAGCGTGAAGAAGGTCTCCAACAGGCGTGCCGCGGCGGAGACGTAACTGCCGCTGATGCCGTCCTGGAGACTGGAGACCAGGGGACGACCGGGCAACAGCGCCATGATGTTACCGGTGATGATGGCGCCCGCCTGGAGGCCGAGGTCGAGTGAGGTGCTCACCCACAACAGGCCCACGCCGATGGAGGCGGCCACGGTGGCGGCGGCGACCATCTGGTAGAACTCCGCCACACCGCGGTTGGCGAGGAACACCGATGTGCGGTCGCCCAGCACGGTGGCCATGAACGCCACGGTGGCCACTATCAGACCACCGCCCACCATGAGGCTGGCGCTGGAGGCGATGAGTCCGAAGCCCACCGCGATCAACCAGTTCGGGTAGGGCATGGGGGCTCGCCGGATCTGCTCCAGCCTGGCCGCGGCGTCCTCCAGCTCCAACAGCCCGAGGGCGGCCTGCTGGACCAGGGTGTGCAGCTCGTTGACGCGGAAGTAGTCGAGGGTACGGCGACGCACCACGCGTTCGCCGGTCACCGGTGGACTGTCGCCGCCCGGGTGGGTGGACAGGGAGATGGTGGTGAAGGTGACCGACACCTCCGAACGGGGCAGGTCGAAGGCGATCGACAGGCTCAGCATGGCCTCGCTGACCGCTTCGGTGCTCTCCCCGCTGGCCAGCATCAGTTCGCCCACGCGCAGGACCAGGTTGATGGCTCGCGCGTCGGGAAGGTTGGTGTCCTCGTCGTCGAGGTTGTCCGGGGTCAACTCACGCTCGTGCTCGGCGCGCCAGTCGCGCATCCGGCTGAGCATGATCTCCTCGCTCGGCGGCCCCGACCGCCCCCGCTTGCTCGGCATGACTGTGCTCCGTCTCCCCCTCTTCGTCCGCGCCCCGTGGTGGCGTTCGGCTTTTGATGGCCACCAAGGGGACGCCGTACCCAACGGCGGGGTTCGCCCTTCCGGGTCGGATGGCGCCGGTGAGTTCGATCACCCCGGCCATCCTGTCAACGCCCGCGGTCGTGCTCTACGGTCGACGCGCCGTCACCTGGCGGCCTGCGGTGGGTCCCCGCCCGGGGTGACCAGGCCGTTCTCATAGGCATACACGACGGCCTGGACCCGGTCGCGCAGTTCCAGTTTGGTGAGGATGCTGCCCACGTGGGACTTGACGGTGGTCTCGCCGAGGAAGAGGTGGCCGGCGATCTCGGAGTTGGATCGGCCGCGGGCGACCAGTGCCAACACCTCATGTTCGCGATTGGTGAGGGGGTCGGTTTCGGGTTCGGTCTCGGACTCGGGGGCGGGCATCAGGGGGACGAAACGGTCCAGGAGACGGCGCAGGACGGTGGGGGAGACCACGGAGGAACCGTCGGCGACCAGGTCGATGGCGGCGATCAGGTCGGTGGGCGGGACGTCCTTGAGCAGGAAGCCGGAGGCGCCGGCGCGCAGGGCTTCGACGGCGTACTCGTCCAGGTCGAAGGTGGTCAGGGCCAGGACGCGTACCCCGTGCCCGAGGCCCTTGGCCCACTCGACGATCTCGCGGGTGGCCTGGATCCCGTCGACGCCGGGCATGCGGATGTCCATGAGGACGATGTCGGGGAGCAGGCTTCGCACGGCTCGTGCGGCCTCGCGGCCGTCGGAGGCCTCGCCCACCACGGACAGGTGGGGTACGGATTCGAGGATCATGCGGAAGCCGGCACGGACGAGGGGTTGGTCGTCGACCAACAGGACTGAGACGGGCACGGGGCCGATTCTGCCGTATGGGGTGGAGTGCCGGGGTCGGTTCAGGCGGTGGGGAGCGGGGGCGGGGTGCCACCGAACTCGGGGCACAGGGCCTGGTGTTCGCACCACCCGCAGAGCTTGCTGCGCTTGGGTTCCCAGCGTCCCGCGCGTCCGGCGGCCTCGATGCGCGCCCAGATGTCACCGATCTCGGCCTCGGCCGCGACGAGTTCCTCCTGGGTGGGGTCGTACCAGCGCACGGAGCCGTCGCCCAGGTACATGAGTTGGAGCCGGGCGGGGACCACGCCGAGGTCACGCCAGATCATGACGGCGTAGAAGAAGATCTGGAACTTGGCCTTGTCCTCGAAGCGGGGGTGGGGCGACTTGCCGGTCTTGTAGTCGACGACACGGATCCGGTCATCGGGTGCGACGTCGAGGCGGTCGACGTAGCCGCGCAGGCGCAGGCCGGTGGGCAGGGACACCTCTAGGCGCATCTCGCGTTCGCGCGGTTCGAGGTTGGCGGGGTTCTCCAGGTCGAAGTAGCGCTGGACGAGGTCGCGGGAAGACTGGAGCCAGTCGTCGAGGCCCTCTCCTTCGGGGAAGAGGTGGTCGGCGACGTCGGGCTTCTTGTCGCGGATCTTCTTCCACTGGGGGTCGACGAGGCCGAGCGCGGTGCGCGTGGTGCGGGTTTCGGCGGGGAGTTCGTACAGACGTTCCAGGCAGGCGTGGACCAGGGTGCCGCGCAGCGCGGCGGCGCTGGGGGCCTCGGGGAGGCGGTCGATGGCGCGGAAGCGGAACAGTAGCGGGCACTGGAGGAAGTCGGATGCTCGCGAGGGCGACAGGGCGCTCGGCAGCGTCGGCACGGTGGTCATACCCGCCAGCCTATGAGAGCCGGCGCCCGGTGGGGGCGGGTGTGGTGGGACCCGTCGCCGGTGGGGTCATAGTGTGGGGCCTGTGAGCAACGGCAGTGAATCCTCCGAGACCCGGCCCGAATCCCGTTCCCGGAAGGCGGGGTTACTGCTCGGACGGCCGTTCGGCGTTCCGGTGTACGTGACGTCGTCGTGGTGGATCGTGGCGGTGCTGATCACCCTGGTCTATGGGGGCATCGTCCAGACCCGGTTGGCGTTGGGGCCCTCGGCGTACCTGTTGGCGTTCGTCTTCGCGATCCTGTTGTACGCCTCGGTGCTGGTGCACGAGTTGGCGCACTCGGTGGTGGCGCGTTCGTACGGGTTGCCGGTGCGGCGGATCGTCCTTTACGTGCTGGGCGGGGTCTCGGAGATCGATCGGGAGGCGCCCACCCCAGGCAAGGAGTTCTGGATCGCCTTCTCGGGGCCGTTGTTGTCGCTGGTGTTGGCGGGGGGCGCGTTCGGGTTGGCGTTGTTGGCGGACCCGTTCAGCATCCCCGGTGAACTGATGTTCCAGTTGTGGATCGCGAACCTGTTGGTGGGTGTGTTCAACCTGTTGCCCGGGTTGCCGTTGGACGGTGGTCGTCTGTTGCGCGCCGGGGTGTGGAAGCTGACCGGGCGCCCGCACACCGGGAGCGTGGTGGCGGCCTGGGGCGGTCGGGTACTGGCGTTGGTGGTGGCGGCCTTGCCGTTCCTGTTCGCGTGGAGCGCGGGTGGCACTCCGGGTCCGTGGGCCATCGTGTGGGGTGTGGTGCTGGCCGGGTTCATGTGGATGGGCGCCACGGAGGCCCTGCGCAACGCGCGGGTGCGGGCCCGTGTCCCGGGGCTGCGCGCCCGGGACCTGGCGCGCCGGGCCGTGGTGGTGCCCGCGGACCTGCCGCTGGCGCAGGTGGACGTGCGTGCTCGGGAGGCGGGCACGGAGGCGGTGGTGGTGACCGACTCCGGGGGCACGCCGATCGCGGTGGTCCATCCCACCGCGGACGAGGCGATCTCGAAGGCGCGGCGGGCCTGGGTGCCGGTCTCGGACGTGTCCCGGGCGTTGACCGGGAATTCGGTGGTGTCGGTGGGGCTGGAGGGTGAGGAGCTCTTGACCGAACTCACCCGGCACCGGTTGCCGGAGTACCTGGTGGTGGCCGAGGACGGTGGGGTGTTCGGGGTGATCCGGGCCTCGGACGTGAACGCGGCGATGGCGGGACGGGAGCGGACCTAGGTCCGCGACGGCCGAGGTTCACCCCGTCGCGGCGTTCGGCACGGCACCTCGCCTCGCCGCGCCGGGAGTGGTGTCGGTTTTTCGCCGTGGGGTCAGCGACGGGCGCCTTGGGGCCACAGGACGATGACGGGGCGGCTCAGGGCCCGGGCGTAGGCGACCACGTCGGCGGTGCCGCCGGGGCCGCGGGCGGGTAGTCCGTCCCAGACGGCGATGAGCCGGTCGCTCTGTTCGACGAGGAGACGACCCGCGGCCATGTGGGAGTGGGGGTCGGAGACGGCGTGCGGTAGTTCGTGGACCAGGACGGAGCGGGCCAGGAGCCGGTCGTAGACGGGGTGGTGTCGGGCGGGTAGCGCCGAGCGGTAGCCGGCGGCGGGGATGACGGCCTCCAGGGGGGCTCCGGCGTCCAGGACGGCCTCGGCGAAGAGGGAGTCGGCGCCGTCGGCGAGGCAGGACAGGCCCACCATGGCGTGTCCGTAGGGCTCCAGATGGTCCTTGACCAGCGCGGCGACGTGTTCGTTCACGTCAGGGGTCAGGTTGCGGTGCCCGGTGATGCCGATGCGGATCACATGACCTCCCAGTTCGTTCGCTTTCGCCGCGTTTCTACCCACTGGGGAGGCCGGTAACGAGGGCGGCGAGACGGGTGTCGAGTTCGTTGACACGGTCGGCGTGGGGGCCGCGGTAGCGCCGGCGGAAGGAACGCACGCGGGCCACGACGCGTTCGGAGGCGAAGCGCACCCCGGTGTCGAGGGCCTCCTGGGCCAGGCGGAAGGCCTCGTCGATGTCTCCGGCCTCGGCGTGGGCGGAGGCCAGTTCGACCTTGAGCACCGCGGACTGCTTGACGTTGCGGGAGGGCGGGGCGACGGCGTCTGCGAAGGCGGCGCGTGCCTCGTGCGGGGTGCGCAGGCGTACGCCCACCAGGGCGCGGTAGCCGGCGACCTTGGCCTCGTCGAAGGCGAACACCCAGGGCCAGGGCGGTCGGGCGTTGTCGGGACGGTGGACGTCGCGTTCGGCGCGGCGGATGGCGTTCGCGGCGGAGGCGCGGTCGCCGATGCCGGCGTGGGCGAGGGCGCCGACGCAGGCCAGCCAGGCGCGGGCGGTGGGGTGGGAGTCGGGTCCCAGGACGTGTTCGGCCTCTTGGACCAGCCCCAGTCCGAGTTCGGGATCCTCGGCGGTCTCGATCTCGAAGGAGGCCAGGGAGCCGAGCATGTAGACGTCGAGCAGGCGCATGCCGGCCTGGCGGGCGCGTACGACGGCGGTGCGGTAGTGCATGCGGGCCGATCCCATGTCGCCGAGGTCGGCGTTGAGCCAGGCGGCGAACCCGGAGGCTTCGCTCGCCGCGGCGCTGAGTTCGGTGTGGAAGGGCGTCACGCGCGCGTTCGCGAGCATCTGCTCGGCCAGGTGCACATGCGCGATCGCGCCGGGCAGCAGGTGGCGCGCGGGCGAGGTCGCGTCCATGCGTCGTTGGCCGCCGGTGATGGCCCGCAGGGAGGGTGCGGTGTCCTCGTCGATGCCGTGGTGGACCTCCGGTCCGACGATGGGTCGCGCGGTGGAGGCCAGGAGTCCGCCGGCGGCGACGGCCTTTCCGAAGTCGCGACGTCTGGTGGGAGGTATCGCCTTGGTGGTGGGACCCTCCTTCACTGTTTCTCCGCCGAAGCGGATCAGGTGCAACGGGATGTCGAGTCGCCGTGCCAGGTCCTGGACCTGGCTGATGGTGAGCGACTGCTGGCCGTTGACCACTCGGGAGACCCAACTCTGTGAGTAGGTGAGTTCCCGCGCGAGGTCGCCCTGGGACCAGCCGCGTGCGGTGCGCACGCTTTCGATGACCGTCGGCATGTCGCATTCGGCGAGGGCGTCGGCCACGCGGGGTCGGGTCCACAGGTCCTGGGGAAGGCCGTCTGGTTGAGGCATGAGCCCAGGTTAGGGATCTCGGCTCGTCTTGGTGGCTATGTGTGAAAAAGAAGGTGTGATGCGTGATCCGCATACTGGTCATGCGGGCCCTTCGGCATGGGGCAGAGTGAACTTGTCGTTGGGTCCGGCGGCGGTGGTCGCCGGGGCCGTGAGGAAGGAGAACACGTGACGGTGCGGACGTCGCCGGCGGAGAGCCCGGGTGTGTCGGACCATGATGGTCCGGCGTCCTTGGCGCTGCGGGGTATGGCGGACGAGCTGCGTTCACGTGGGATCGACGCGTGGGAGGACGGGGTGTGCGGGATCGTGCACGCCGGGCCGATCGCGCAGGGTCGGCGTGCGGTGCTGCGTCCCCACCGGGGGGACCTGTGGTGGTGGATGCGCTGGTCGCTCCAGGAGGGGACCGCGGCGGTCCTGCCCGGGGTTCCGCTCTCTCCGGCCTCACGGACCTCCGACGCCGCCCGCAGGATCATGGGCGTCATGTCGGCCGCCGAGGGCGGCTGACGTAGAAGACTCACGTGGGAGAGGTCTCACGTGGCTGGACGGGTCGTACAGCGGTGCGACCCCGGGTGTGGGGTGGTGTTCGGGTGGTGGCCCGAACCCGTTTCTCCCTCTGTGCGGGCTCCGAACCCGCCCGACACCCGAATCACCCGCTCCGGAGCGTGACCGGGGCGGCCGCCTCCACCCCCGGGCGCCTGGCGGTGCCGTCCCCACGAATTCGCCAGGCGCCCCTTTCCCTTCCCCGGCTTCAGGGACGGGTCCTGTTGTCCCAAGCCCGTAGTAGGACACCCAGGTCGTGGACGTTCATGGTCCGTGCGTGCTCCGGTCGCGGCAGCGCAGGTGTCCTGATCAAGGTGACCGGTACCGAATCCAGCCCCAGGCGTAGGGCCACGGCGATCCGGTGGTTGCCGTCGAGCGTGCCGAAGGCGGGGTTGAAACCCAGTCGTAGTGGGGTGCGGATTCCGTGTCGGGCGATGTCGGCCGTCAAAGCGTCCAGGTGGCGTGGTGTGTCCAGCAGGGCCGAACCCACGACCTCGCGGTCCACGGCCCGGTAGCGCGTCACCAGGGCCGTGGGGAGTGGCGTCGTGGGGGAGGGGGTCACGGCACCTCCAGGCCTTGGGCGGCGGCCAGGGTGGCGCCCACGATGCCCGCCGTGTTGCGCAGGACGGCGGGCACGATCGGGGTGCGGATGTCGAGCAGGGGCAGGAACTTGTGGGCCTTGCGGCTCACCCCGCCGCCCACCACGATCAGGTCCGGCCACACCAGGTCCTCGATCACCCGGTAGTAGCGCTGTAGGCGCTCGTTCGCCCACTCGGGGTAGGAGAGGCCGTCGCGTTCCTTGGCGCCGGAGGAGGCCCGTGACTCGGCGTCGTGGCCGTCGATCTCCAGGTGCCCGAATTCGGTGTTGGGCACCAGACGGCCGTCCACGACCAGGGCGGATCCGATGCCGGTGCCCAGGGTGGTCATCAGGACGGTGCCGCGCACGCCCTTGGCCGCGCCGTAGCGGGCCTCGGCCAGGGCGGCGGCGTCGGCGTCGTTGAGGACCCGGACGGGGCGTCCCACGGCTTCGGTGAACAGGGCACGGGCGTCGGTGCCCACCCAGGCCTTGTCCAGGTTGGCGGCGGTGTGGACCGTGCCGTTCTGCACCACTCCCGGAAAGGTGACGCCCACGGGACCGCGCACGGTCTCGGGGAAGTGGTCGGCGATCCGCGAGACGATGTCGGCGACGGCCTGGGGCCCCGAGTCCTCGGGGGTGAGCACCTTGTGCCGTTCGTGGAGGAACTCACCTGAGTCCAGGTCGACGGGGGCACCTTTGATGCCGCTGCCGCCGATGTCGATTCCCAAGCCCGTGTTCGGCTGTGACATGGGTGGTGTCTCCCGTGGTCCTCGTGTGCTGTCGGGGTCGGTGGCCGGGCCACATGCCTGATACTGCCCAACGGCGTCGGGTTTCGCACGCCGAAGGGGCGGATGTGGTCGGCGCGCCGGACGGTTCGGCGCGGTGCCGGAGGCCGATACGCTGGACGACTGCCCGACCCGAACGCGATGTGGGAAGACGAGAGCGACGTTGACCGGTATCCATGGCCGCCGCGGCCCCTTCACCGATGGCGACACCGTGCAGTTGACCGACCCCAAGGGTCGCATGCACACGATCACCCTGCGTGAGGGTGGCGCCTTCCACTCGCACAAGGGCAAGGTCGACCACGACGATCTCATCGGTGAACCCGAGGGCAGCGTGGTCGTCTCCAACACCGGCACGGCCTATGTGGCCCTGCGCCCCCTGCTCATCGACTACACGCTGTCCATGAAGCGCGGGGCGACCATCGTCTACCCCAAGGACGCGGCCCAGGTCCTGGTGGAGGCCGACATCTTCCCGGGCGCGCGCGTGGTGGAGGCGGGCGCGGGCTCGGGTGCGATGTCCAACTGGCTGCTGCGCGCGGTCGGGGAAAAGGGCATGGTGCACTCCTATGAGCGGCGGGCCGACTTCGCCGAGATCGCTCGCAAGAACGTGGAGAACTTCCACGGTGGTCCGCACCCGGCGTGGCGGCTGACCGTGGGCGACCTGGTCGAGGAACTCGACGAGACCGACGTGGACCGGGTGTTCCTGGACATGTTGGCGCCTTGGGAGTGCCTGGACGCGGTCGCCAAGGCCCTGATCCCCGGTGGGTTGGTGTGCTGCTACGTGGCCACCACGACCCAGCTGTCCCGTGTGGTGGAGGAGCTGCGTGAGGACGAGCGGTTCTACGAGCCGCGTTCGTGGGAGACCATGTTGCGGACCTGGCACGTGGAGGGGTTGGCGGTGCGTCCGGACCACCGGATGATCGGTCACACCGGTTTCCTGGTGGTGGCGCGTCGTCTGGCCGACGGTGTGGCGGCGCCCGAGCGGCGTCGTCGTCCGGCCAAGGGCGCCTATGGCAAGGACTACGAGGCCGCTCGGGCGGCCGGTGCCAAGGGCACGGCCGGTTCCGCCGAGGGTGTGTCCGACATGCCCGAGAAGGAGACGGATCGACCCGCCGAGTAGCGTTCTCGGTACTCGTGAAAGCCCGTTTCCGGACATGGTCCGGGGCGGGCTTCGTTGTTTTTCGCGAAGTGGTGTTATCGCCGCCCAAGCCTGGGGAAACGTCTGGAATGCACTTGCCCGACCCCCGCCACGGAGGTTACTTTCTCATTACGTCGGGTCATCCGCTGCGGCCATGACCTGCGTGGACGCCAGGTGTGAAAGTGAGGCCCAGGACACTCCTCGAAGCTGGGAGGTTAGGAAAGGGGCAGGGGTAGGTAGGTTCCCGAGTAGTCGTCCTTCTCATAGGGAGGTGGCGGACGTGGCCGAGCGCGAAGACGAGCGTCAAAACGACCAGGACCGTGAAGTCGCTGAACTCACGGCTCAGGTCTCCTACATGGAAAAGGAACTCAGCGTGGTTCGGCGTAAGCTCGCCGACTCGCCCCGACATGTGCGTCTGTTGGAAGAGCGGTTGCGGGAGGCCCAGGCCAACCTGGCCGCCGCCAACGGGCAGAACGAACGGCTCGTCTCCACACTGAAGGAGGCGCGCGAGCAGATCGTGGCACTCAAGGAGGAGGTCGATCGGCTGGCGCAGCCACCGTCGGGCTTCGGTGTCTACCTTGGGTCGCGCGAGGACGAGACCGTCGAGATCTTCACCAATGGCCGCAAGATGCGGGTCAACGTCAGTCCATCCGTGGATCTGGACGCGTTGCGCCCGGGCCAAGAGGTCATGCTCAACGAGGCGTTCAACGTCGTCGAGGTGGAGTCGTTCGAGACCGTCGGCGAAGTCGTCATGCTCAAGGAGGTCCTTGAGGACGGCGAACGCGCCCTGGTGATCTCGCATCACGACGATGAGCGGATCGTGCGGTTGGCGGAGCCGCTGCGCGACGAGCCGATCAGGGCCGGGGACTCACTGCTGTTGGAGTCCCGGTCGGGTTACGTGTACGAGCGCATCCCCAAGTCCGAGGTCGAGGAGCTCATCCTCGAAGAGGTCCCCGACATCGCCTACAGCGACGTCGGTGGTCTGTCGGGACAGATCGAGATGATCCGCGACGCGGTCGAGTTGCCCTACCTGTACAAGGAGTTGTTCTTCGAGCACCGGTTGCGCCCGCCCAAGGGTGTGCTGCTGTACGGGCCGCCCGGGTGCGGTAAGACGCTCATCGCCAAGGCGGTCGCGAACTCGTTGGCCAAGCAGGTCGCCGAGCGCACCGGCAAGGACGTCGGCAAGAGCTTCTTCCTTAACATCAAGGGTCCGGAGCTGCTGAACAAGTACGTGGGTGAGACCGAGCGGCACATCCGCCTGGTCTTCCAAAGGGCCAGGGAGAAGGCCTCCGAGGGAACCCCCGTCATCGTGTTCTTCGACGAGATGGACTCGATCTTCCGCACACGTGGTTCGGGTGTGTCCTCCGACGTGGAGAACACGATCGTCCCGCAGATGCTCAGTGAGATCGACGGTGTCGAGGGGTTGGAGAACGTCATCGTCATCGGCGCCTCCAACCGCGAGGACATGATCGACCCGGCGATCCTGCGGCCCGGCCGTTTGGACGTCAAGATCAAGATCGAGCGGCCCGACGCCGAGGCGGCCCGCGACATCTTCGCCAAGTACATCACCGAGGAGTTGCCGCTGCACGAGGAGGACCTGGCCGAGCACGGTGGTTCCAGCAAGGCCACGGTGGACGCCATGATCCAGCGGGTCGTGGAACGGATGTACACCGAGGGCGAGGAGAACCGCTTCTTGGAGGTCACCTACGCCAATGGGGACAAGGAGGTCCTGTACTTCAAGGACTTCAACTCCGGCGCGATGATCGAGAACATCGTCTCGCGGGCCAAGAAGATGGCGATCAAGGACTTCATCGACAGCCGGTCCAGGGGCATCAGGGTCTCGCACCTGATGCAGGCCTGCGTCGACGAGTTCAGTGAGAACGAGGACCTGCCCAACACCACCAACCCGGACGACTGGGCGCGCATCTCCGGCAAGAAGGGCGAGCGGATCGTGTACATCCGTACGCTCATCACCGGCAAGACGGGCTCCGACTCGGGCCGATCCATCGACACGGTCGCCAACACCGGCCAGTACCTGTAAGAACGCTCGCCGCGGTCACGTACCGCCTCGGGGCCCGCCGGAGGTCTTTCTCCGGCGGGCCCCTACGCGCGCGATTGCGGGACCTTCGCCCCTTACCGGGGCGCGGTCCGGTGTTTTGCGCGCGCCCCGTCGTCACTTTATGGCGAATCCGCCGAAAGGCTCCATGACCTGTGCGGACACGCCGGGTGGAGGTCTTTGGAAACGCCCGGGAAGACGGCGCTTAGGCCACAATTGGCGCGGAAGCGTTCAAGAGGCCGCCCGGGCGGATAACCTCTCATCATGAGTGTGCGGCGGATTATGGGTATCGAGACCGAATACGGGATCTCCGTGCCGGGAAACCCCGGGGCCAACGCGATGGTCACCTCCACCCAGGTGGTCAACGCCTACCTTGCCGCCTCGGCGGCGCGGGCCCGGCGAGCACGTTGGGACTTCGAGGAGGAGAACCCGCTACGGGACGCGCGCGGCTTCGACCTGGCGCGAGAGGTGGCCGACCCCACCCAGTTGACCGACGAGGACCTGGGGTTGGCCAACGTCATCCTCACCAACGGCGCGCGGCTGTATGTGGACCATGCCCACCCGGAGTACTCGGCCCCCGAGGTCACCAATCCGCGTGACGCGGTGCTGTGGGACAAGGCCGGGGAGCGGGTCATGGCCGATGCCGCGGCGCGGGCCGGTTCCACGCCCGGCATCGAACCGATCCAGCTGTACAAGAACAACACCGACAACAAGGGCGCCTCCTACGGGTGCCACGAGAACTATCTGATGAACCGGTCGACGCCCTTCGGGGACATCGTCCGCCACCTCATCCCCTTCTTCGTGTCCAGGCAGGTGATGTGCGGGGCCGGCAAGGTCGGCATCGGTTCGGATGGGAACGGCAGCGGCTTCCAGCTCTCCCAGCGCGCCGACTTCTTCGAGGTCGAGGTGGGGTTGGAGACGACCCTGAAGCGTCCCATCATCAACACACGGGACGAACCGCACGCGGACCCGGACCGGTACCGGCGTCTGCACGTGATCATCGGTGACGCCAACATGAGCGAGCTCTCCACCTACCTGAAGATGGGGACCACCGCGCTGGTGCTGTCGATGATCGAGGACGGGTTCTTGCAGGAGGACCTGTCGTTGGAGACGTCGGTGGCGGACCTGCGGGAGATCTCCCACGACCCGGGGCTGACGCACCGGGTGCGGTTGCGCGACGGGCGGCGGATGACCGCCCTGGAGTTGCAGGGCGAGTACCTGGACCAGGCGCGCAAGTACGTGGAGGAGCGATACGGCACGGACGTGGACCCCGACACCGCCGACGTGCTGGACCAGTGGGAGACGGTGCTGACCGGGCTCGGGCGGGATCCGATGGACCTGGCCGACCGGTTGGACTGGGTGGCCAAGCTCAAGCTGTTGGAGGGCTATCGCTCGCGTGATGGCCTGGAGTGGTCGAGCCCGCGGTTGCAGATGGTGGATCTGCAGTACTCGGACGTGCGCCAGGACCGGGGCCTGTACAACCGGTTGGCGGCTCGTGGGCGGGTCCGTCGGTTGTTGGAGGAGCCGGAGGTGACCCGGGCGATCACCGAACCGCCGGAGGACACGCGCGCCTACTTCCGTGGTCGTTGTCTGGCCAAGTACGCCGACTCGGTGGCGGCGGCCTCCTGGGACTCGGTCATCTTCGATCTGCCCGGTCACGACTCGTTGCAGCGGGTGCCGACCCTGGACCCGCGGCGGGGCACCAAGGAGCACGTGGGTGCCCTGCTGGCCGCCTCGGACACCGCCGAGGACCTGGTCGCGGTACTGGGCGGCGGTAAACGCGGGGACTGACCCCGCGCGAAAGCGGACGTCCCCGCCCGCGCGAAAGCGGACGGGGACGTCTTGTGCGGTGTAGGAGACGGATCAGGTCCGCAGGGTCAGGCCCCAGGTGTTGAGCATGGGGTTGACCTCCTGGTAGTAGGTGGTGCCACCGAAGGAGCAGTTGCCCGAACCACCGGAGGTGACGCCCTGCGCCTGGCTTCCGGAGATGAAGGAACCACCGGAGTCACCGGGTTCGGCGCACACGTTGGTGCGGGTCAGGGCCTGAACGGTGCCCTGTGGGTAGTTCACCGTCTGGTTGCGGGCCTGGATGGTGCCGCAGTGCCAGCCGGTGGTGGAGCCGGAGCGGCAGACCTGGGAGCCGATCGCGGCCGCGCTGGAGCCGCTCACGGTGGCGTGTCCGCCGCTGTTGTAGCGGCTGACCAGGTTGGTCAGGGTGAAGTTGGAGGTGCCGCGGACGAAGGCGGCGTCGTTGCCGGGGAAGATGGAGCGCTCGAAGACTCCCCGACCGTTGCCGATGCTGACGGCGGTGCCGACGCTTCCGCAGTGGCCGGCGGTGACGAAGCCGGGCTGGCCGGAGGAGTTGGTGGCGGCGAAACCGACCGAGCAACGTCCGCCCATGGTGTAGGCCAGACCACCGACGATGTCGGCGTACAGCTCGGGCTGTTCGGTGGTGGTCTGCACCGTGACGTCGGCGGAGTCGACACCGGAGTCGGCGAGGAGGGCGTCCACGTCGGCCTCGGAACCCTCCAAGACCTCCAGGACGACCGTGTCGCCGGCGATGTCGGGGTACCAACCCACGACGCCCGAGTCGGCCTGGGAGGCGTTGAGTTCGTCGACGATCTCCTCCAGACCCTCGATGCCGTGGGTGACGACCTCGGCCCGGGCGCCGGCGGCCTCGACCGCGTCCACGGCGGAGGCGTCGGTGACCAGGACGGTCAGTTCGAGGGCTTCGGTGTCGAAGATGGAGCCGCCGTAGGCCTCGGCCGCGGCCTCGGTGGCGGCGGCGTCGATCTCGAACGATTCGGCCTGGGCGTCGAGCAGTTCGTCGGCCTGGGACGGGGACAGGCCAAGGTCGCGCTGGAGGGCCTCGGCCATGGTGGTGGCCTCGGCGTCGGGGGACTGGGGGACGGGTGCGGTGGGAGTCGCGGCAGCGGGGGTGGTGCCCAGGGCCAGACCGAAGGCCAGGGCTCCGGTGCCTATGGCGGAGACAACGGGGGAGGGTCGCATGGTCCCTACTCTCCTTGGGGGATTTGCGGGGGATCGGTGACCGAGTCGCTTCGGTCGCCGTTGTTCACCGAGACATCCGGTAAACAATGCCCAACCATAAGTGCACGTTTTGGCGAGGGAAAGAGCGTCAGGCGGGAAAAGCATTCAAGACGAAATCCGGTGATGGGGTGATGGGGCGGTTCCGGTCGCTGTCAGTCGCGGTCCACGGCGCCACGTCAGGATCACCGCAGGCGGCCGGTCACAGACCGAAATGGTCGTTATTCCACAAGAGGGGCAAAATGGCCACATACGGACGCCGGTATCGGGTACCGGTCGTGGCCGATCGGACACACTCCCGTAACCGTTCTGGTCACGGGCGTGCCCAGGGCGTGCGGGGTGCGGATGGTCGTGCACTCGATGAGAGCCGGCCGGGTATCGGTGGTGGCCGGATACGGACACCTGGAAACGAAAGACGCCCCCGCCCGCTGGAAAGCGGACGGGGGCGTCGGTGCGATGCCGGACGGATGGAGCTATCCGGTCACCAGCGAGAGGTTCCACGAGCTGAGCACCGGGCCGACCTCCTGGTAGTACGTCGTACCACCACTGGTGCAGTTGCCCGAGCCGCCAGAGGTCATGCCCTGGGCCTGGTCGTCACTGATGAACGAGCCACCGGAGTCACCCGGCTCGGCGCAGACATCGGTGCGGGTCAGGTCGTTGACGGTGCCCTCGGGGTAGCTCACCGTCTGGCCGCGGGCCTCGATGGTCCCGCAGTGCCAACCGGTGGTCGAACCCGAACGGCACACGGCCGAGCCGACCGGGGCCTGAGCGGAACCGGCCACCGTCTGGGTGTCACCCGCGCTGTACATGTTGACCAGGTTGGTGACGGTCCAGTTGGAGCTCGCCGACACGTACGCCCCGTCGTTGCCGGGGAAGACCGACTCGGCGAAGGTGCCCGAGCCGGAACCGTCCTCGCTCTCGGCGGAGGTGCCGACGGTGCCGCAGTGACCGGCGGTCACGAAGCCGTCGCCGCCGGAGGCGTCGGTGGCGGCGAACCCGATGGAGCAGCGGCCGCCGCCCATGTAGTACGCGTCTCCACCGACGATGTCGGCGAACAGCTGCGGCTGCTCGGAGGTGCCGCGCACCTCCACGGCGGAGGCGTCCACGCCCGCGGCCTCGATGAGGCTCTGTGCGTCGTCGCCATCGAGGGCCTCGATCACGACCGTGTCGGAAGTGACGTCGGGGTACCAGCCGACGACGCCGGGCTGGGTGCCGGCCGCGTCGAGCTCGTCCATGATCTCGGCCAGGCCCTCGGTGCCGTATGAGACCACTTCGGCCTCGGCTCCGGCGGCCTCGACGTCCGACACGGCGGAGGTGTCCGTCACCAGGACGGTCAGCTCCAGGGTGTCGGTGTCGAACACCGAGCCCGCGTAGGCGTCACCCGCGGCGTCGGCCGCGGCCTCGTCCAGGCCGAAGGCGGCCGCCTGGGCGTCGAGCAGTTCCTCGGCCTCGAACGGGGTGAGGCCGAAGTCGCGCTCAAGCGCTTCTTCCATGGTGGACACCGAGTCGTCCTGCGTGACGGGCTCGGTCGGCACGGTCGCGGCTCCGGCGCCCGGGGCCACGGAGAGCGACAGCCCGAAGGCCAGCGCTCCCGTGCCGATCGCGGAGATAACGGGGGAGGGTCGCATTGATCCCTACTCTCCTAGGGGGAATGGGGCGGGGTCTCGGAAGGCGCCTCGTCCGCTCGGGGGTGGACGATGCGCTCCGAGGCGGGACCCCGATGGGGGCGGGTCCCTTCCGTTCACCGAGACACTCGGTAAACGGTTCCCCACCATAAGTGCACATCTTGGACAACTGGAACCCCGGAAAGCTGATACTTCAGCGAGCGGACAAAGGGGTCATCCGATGACCGGATGTCTTGAAGTTCTGGTCATCGGGAGGCGACCCATCTGACCTTGACTTTTCCGAAGAGATCGGATGTGAATCAGAAACTCGCCGGTAAGTCAAGGGATACATGTTGGCCGGATCCGGACACTGAAACCGCGTACCAGTAGCGATGGTTCGGACACGTAGACGTAACCCGCGTGGTCAGGCCGCCGTCCTGGGTGAAGATCATGTTCGCAAGGCGAATACATGTGCGCATGTCGCGAAAACGATCTTCGTGGGCGTGCGGGGGGTCGACCCCGGGGACACGCCCGACCCCGTGACGGCGTCGAATTCGTGAGCACCCGACCGCACCCGTTCGCCTCTCGCGCGCACGCGCGGTGATGACGCCGAGCCCAGAGGTAACTAGCGGGTATCGGGCCCGGGGAACGGGGTTGAGTCGGGGGTCGTTGGGCCAAGATAAGGGCGAGAGCTCCGAACGGGAGGTTGCAATGGCGACGAAGGACACCGGCGGCCAGAAGCACGGCACCCGCCGCGACGAAGAGGTCGAGGAGACCGAGGGCGCCGCGGAGGCCAAGGAACGCGACGAACAGTTGGATGAGGACGTCGACGACATCCTCGACGAGATCGACGACGTTCTGGAGAGCAACGCCGAGGACTTCGTGCGGCAGTTCGTGCAGAAGGGCGGTCAGTGACCGTCATCGGACGGTTCGCTGACAGCGCACACGGGAGCCGGTGGCCCCCGGGCGCACAGGGTTAGGGTCGACACGTCGGCCGGGGTGGGAAAGCCCGGCCGACGTGCAGGCCGACAACAAACGGATGAGCAGGCGCCCCATCCGCCCCCGAGACGGGGTGGGGCGCCAGTGGAGGGAGTCGCGTGTTCGAAGGGTTCGAGGGCGGACGGATGCCGGCCGCTTTCATGAGTGCGGGTACTTCGTCCTTCACCGAGTTCCTCCGGGCGGTCAACCCCGAGTTGCTGCCCGGAAGGCATCTGGACGCCGCCGGAGGGGTCACCGAACACCTCACCCCGGACGCGACGACCATCGTCGCCATGACCTTCCCCGGGGGTGTCCTGCTGGCCGGTGACCGCAGGGCGACACAGGGCAACGTCATCGCCAACCGGGACATGGACAAGCTCTACCGGACCGACGAGTTCTCCGCGGTGGCCATCGCGGGCTCGGCCGGGATCGGTATCGAACTGGCCCGCCTGTACCAGGTGGAGCTGGAACACTACGAGAAGCTGGAGGGTCGCTCCCTCTCCCTTGAGGGTAAGGCCAACAAGCTCGCCCAGATGGTCCGGGGCAATCTGGGCATGGCCATGCAGGGATTCGTCGTAGTCCCCCTGCTGGTGGGCTTCGACGAGGTCACCGAGGAAGGCCGGGTCTTCAGCTACGACGCGGTCGGTGGACGCTACGAGGAGCAGCGCTACCACTCCATCGGCTCCGGCTCGGTCTTCGCCAAGGGCTCCATCAAGAAGCTCTATCGCGACGACCTGGACGAGACGACAGCGATCAAGGTCGCCCTGGAGTCGCTCTACGACGCCGCGGACGAGGACTCCGCCACCGGCGGACCCGACCTGCATCGGGGGATCTTCCCCCTGGTCGACGTCATCACCGAGGACGGCCACCGCCGTATCTCCGGCGAAGAGGTCGCCCGTTTGGCCACGGAGGTGGTCCAGGGACGCTCCGTCCACCCCGACGGACCAAGGGCCCGGCTCGACTGACCGGCGGGCCATGACCGGCCCGGCCGATCCGGGCCGGGCGCCCCTCACCACCAGACCTCTCCCGACCAGGTAAGGAAACGATCCGCGGTGTCGATGCCCTTCTACGTCGCCCCCGAACAGCAGATGAAGGACAAGGCGGACTACGCGCGCAAAGGGATCGCGCGCGGCCGCAGTGCCGTCGTCCTGCAGTACGAAGGCGGCATCCTCTTGGTGGCGGACAACATGTCCCGCACCCTGCACAAGATCAGTGAGCTCTACGACCGCATCGGCTTCGCCGCGGTCGGGCGCTACCCCGAGTTCGAGAACCTACGCCTGATGGGCGTCCGTTTCGCCGACGTTCGCGGGTACCAGTTCGACCGTCGTGACGTCAGCGGACGCCAGCTCGCCAACATCTACGCCCAGACCCTGGGCACCGTCTTCAGTGAGAGCCTCAAGCCGTGGGAGGTCGAGATCGTCGTCGCGGAGGTCGGCGACACCGCGGACGACGACGAGATCTACCGCATCACCTTCGACGGGTCGATCGTCGACGAACAGGGCTTCGTCGCGGTGGGCGGCTCCTCCGAGCACGTGTCCAACCAGCTCAAGGACCGCTTCGACGCGAGGGCCCCGCTCAGCGCGGCGCTCAACGCCGCCACCCACGCGCTGGCGCACGAGAACGGGGAGGAGCGTGAGCTGGAGGCCACCAACCTGGAGGTCGCCGTGCTGGACCGCTCCCGACAGCACCGCAAGTTCCGTCGCATCCACGGTGACCGCCTGACCTCCCTCATCGAGGAGGGCAAGCGAGGTGCCACCACGAAGGCCGCCACGAGCACGGACGCCTCCGAGGACACGAGCGCCGGTGGGGACGAGGCCGACCAGGACTGAAGCTAGGGACGACGGTGCGGCGCCACCGGGGCGCCGCACCGGCCGGGCGGGTGTGGACGACGTGGCCCCGTCGTCGGCACCCCGGTGACGGAAGTTGGTGAGGCCGCGTGGAACGACGGATCTTCGGGCTGGAGAACGAGTACGGGGTCACGTGCACCTTCCGGGGACAGCGCCGCCTGTCGCCGGACGAGGTCGCCCGCTACCTCTTCCGACGGGTGGTCTCCTGGGGACGCAGCAGCAACGTGTTCCTGCGCAACGGGGCCCGTCTGTACCTGGACGTGGGAAGCCACCCCGAGTACGCCACCCCCGAGTGCGACAGCCTCCTGGACCTGGTGGCCCACGACAAGGCCGGCGAACGCATCCTGGAGGGGCTGCAGATCGACGCCGAGCAGCGCCTGCACGAGGAGGGCATCGCCGGCGACATCTACCTGTTCAAGAACAACACCGACTCGGCGGGCAACTCCTACGGCTGTCACGAGAACTACCTCGTGGGTCGGCACGGGGAGTTCGGGCGCCTGGCCGACGTGCTCATCCCCTTCCTGGTCACGCGGCAGATCATCTGTGGCGCCGGCAAGGTCCTGCAGACGCCTCGGGGCGCCCTGTACTGCGTGAGCCAGCGCGCCGAGCACATCTGGGAGGGTGTCTCCTCGGCCACCACCCGCTCGCGGCCCATCATCAACACCCGCGATGAGCCCCACGCCGACGCCGAACGCTTCCGGCGCCTGCACGTCATCGTGGGCGACTCCAACATGAGCGAGACCACCACCCTGCTCAAGCTGGGCGCCACCCACCTGGTGCTGCAGATGATCGAAGCCGGTGTGGTCATGCGCGACTACACCCTGGAGAACCCCATCCGGGCCATTCGCGAGGTCAGCCACGACATGACGGGGCGGCGCAAGGTGCGTCTGGCCAACGGGCGCGAGGCCAGTGCCCTGGAGATCCAGCGCGAGTACCTGGAGAAGGTACAGAGCTACGTGGATCGGCACGGCACCGACGCCGTGGGCAAGCGGGTCCTGGACCTGTGGCAGCGCACCCTGGAGGCGGTGGAGACCCAGAACCTGGAGATGGTCTCTCGGGAGATCGACTGGGTCACCAAGTACCTGCTGTTGGAGCGTTACCGGGACAAACACGACCTGTCGCTGTCCTCGCCCCGGGTGGCCCAGCTGGATCTGACCTACCACGACATCCACCGCGATCGCGGCCTGTTCTACCTGATGCAGAACCGCGGCCAGATGGATCGGGTGGTGAACGACCTGAAGATCTTCGAGGCCAAGTCGGTGCCACCGCAGACCACCAGGGCGCGGTTGAGGGGCGAGTTCATCCGCAGAGCCCAGGAACAACGCCGCGACTTCACCGTGGACTGGGTGCACCTCAAACTCAACGATCAGGCGCAGCGGACCGTGCTGTGCAAGGACCCGTTCAAGTCGGTGGACGAGCGGGTGGAGAAGCTGATCGCCGGCATGTGAGCGGACGGACTCCGAACGGTCGATCCGGGCCCCGGCGGGAGGTGCGCGGCGCCACCCGACGGGGCCCGTGACCTTCGGTGCATTCCCAGGGGTGGCCGGACTTGTGCTTTTCGGTAGTGTGAGCCTGTCCTGAGCCGGAAATCAGAGGTTGTGACCCATGCACCGACGTGCCGCCGCTCTCGCGGTGCCACTGACCGCCATCGCCTTGGTGGTCTCAAGCTGCGGATCGATCCCAGAGGATTGGAAGACTCCCGCCTTCCTGCGCATGAACGCGGAGGAGCTGGACCCGCGGCTGCCCGACGTCACCGGCGAGGTCGGTGAGGAACCGCAGATCACCTTCCCCGACGCGGAACCTCCGGAGGAGGAGATCTCCGGCGTCGTCAGCAAGGGCTCGGGGGAGGACGTCCTGGTGGGCGCGGACGACCTGGTGGTCGCCAACGTCGCCCAATACCAGTGGACGGCCCCGGGCGAGGGCGAGGCGATGGAGGGCCAGTCCAGCTACGAGTCCGGTGCCCCCGACCTCGTACGCATGAACGAGATGCCCGAGTACATCACCGAGACGCTGGTGAGCCAGCCGCTCGGCAGCCGTGCGGTGTACGTGTTCCCGCCGTTGACCCCGGAGGAGATCGAGCAGGCCCAGGGCATGGGCCAGGAGGTTCCCGAGGGCGCCAGCGTGCTCGTCATCGACGTGATGGACCGCTACGCCCAGGGTGCCGTGGTGCCGGGCGAGCCGGTCACCGACGGTGGCGACGGTCTGCCCACGGTCACCCAGGACGGCCACAGCCGCCCCGAGATCGAGGTCCCCGAGGGCGACGCCCCCGAGGACCTGGAGGTCGTCCCGCTCATCGAGGGCGAGGGCCCCGAGGTTGAGGAGGGGCAGCAGGTCATCGCCCAGTACACGGGTGTGCGCTGGGACCCCGAGGAGGATGGCGGTCACCAGGTCTTCGACTCCACCTGGGATCGCGGTGGCGCGCCCTTCGACACCACCATCGGTGACGGCGCGGTGATCGAGGGCTGGGACGAGGGCATCGTCGGAGCCAACGTCGGTGACCGCCTGATGCTGGTCGTCCCCGGTTCCATGGCCTACGGCGAGACCGAGGAGGAGGCGATGGGCGGTCCCGTGGGCACCCTGGTCTTCGTGATCGACGTCCTGGGCGCCTACGACAACCCGCCGCCGCCCGAGCCGGCGGAGGGCGCCGAGGGTGAGGCGGCCGACCCCGAGGCCCAGGCCGAGGACGAAGAGGCCTCCGAGGAGGAGTAACCGCCCCGACGTACCCGCGGTTCGTTCGCGCTGCGACGCCCCCGTCATCCGGCGGGGGCGTCGTCGTGTTCGGGGTCCTGACACGCGGGGTGGGCACATCTGCGGGGGAGTGGGGCGATCGCTGCGTAGAGTCGTCACCCTGAGTGATTTCTGGCGAGGGGGAGCCATGCCGGAGGGACGGCGGTTCTGCTATGTGTCCGGTCTGCGCCTGGGGGTGCCGGCGTTGGAGGAACTCTGTGCCCAGGGGCGTCCACCGGATCTGGTGGTGTCCTATCCTGCCGAGTTGGCGCACCGTTGCGGCTATGTCGACTACGAGTCCGTGACCCGTCGACTGGACCTGCCGCACCTGCGCGTGGCCGACGTCAACGGTGATGAGGCGCGTGACGCCCTGGCCTCGCACCACATCGACCTGATGGTGGTGGCCGGGTGGTCGCAACTGGTCCAGGAGGAGGTTCTGGCCTCGCTTCCGTTGGGCGCCGTGGGCATGCATCCCTCCCCGTTGCCGGTGGGGCGCGGACGTGCGCCCATTCCCTGGACGATCCTGCGCGACATGCGGGCCAGCGCGGTGACCCTGTTCCACCTGGCCCGTGAGGTCGAGGCCGGTGACATCGTGGATCGGATCCGTTTCGAGGTGGCCGCCGACGCCACCGCCACCGGCCTGTACGAGCGGGTGGGGCGTTTGCAGGCCGAACTGATCGTGCGCAACCTGGACGCCCTGTTGGAGGGGCGTGCTCCTCGACGTCCCCAGACCGGACACGTGTCGGTGTGGCCCCGTCGTCGTCCCAGTGACGGACACCTGGACCTGGCCGCCGCCGGGCGCGACGTGGACCGGATGGTGCGGGCGTTGGCGGCCCCCTACCCGGGGGCGTTCGCGATGTTCGGGGGCGCGCTCATCACCTTCCATTCGGGGGAGTTGTCCACCGAGGCGGTGGGCGGCGATCCCGGGCAGATCGTCTCCGCCGGTCCCGGCAGGAAATGGGGGGTGACGTGTGGGGACGGTGCCGTGTTCGTGCCGGAGCTGGTGAGCGTGGACGAGGGGGTCGTGGCCGACCCGGCCTCCCTGGCCATGTTCCGGCCCGGGAGGTACTTCGACGCTCCGTCCGAGCACATGCTCGCGGCCACCCGTCGCACTCCGGTGCCCGGTAACGGCGACGCCGAACACCGGCGTCCCGCCACGTGGCTGCCCAGGACCGTCGATCGTTGAAGGGTGGGTGCGCGGTCGTTCAGGGGGCCAGGAGGGTGGCGGCGTACCGTCCGGCCGCCGCCGCGCTCAGGAAGGCGGCCGGGTCCTGTTCCAGGCCGCGCCCCATCGTCGACGGTCTCACCGGCGACGAGAGCAGTTCGCCCTCCAGTCCGGTCGTGGAGACCTCCACCAGTGTGTGCCGCTCGCCGAGGGGCCAGGCCTGGCCGCGTACCCTCTCCCCGAACTCTCCGGGAAGGACGGGTACGACCACGTCGGCGGGGGCCAGGGCGACCTTGCCGTAGGCCGTCAGACTGTGGTGGGAGACCCCGTGGTGACGGGGACGCGGGTCTGCCTCGCTGACCCGCAGGGCGGCCACGGGCAGGCCGCCCAGGGCCGCGACGGCGTTGACGGCCTCGCCGCAGGCCACACCCGAGAAGCCCCAGGGGGTTCCGGTGCCCAGGTTGCCCGGTCCCTGGCACACCACGGTGACGTCCGCCCCCAGGACGTGCCTGGCCGCCAGCAGGCCCGAGTGCACGGTGGCCGTCTCCAGGTCGCCGCCGAACGCCTGGCCGGTGGTCACACAGCCCGCCAGGAGGCCGTCCTCGCGCAGCGTGCCCAGGTTCTGAGAGAACATCGCCGGTAGCGCGCCGCCGTCCAGCATCACGTTGACGACCCGGGCGCGGGGACGTTCGGCGCGTACCCCCGCCAGCACGGCCGGTAGCGACGAGTGCAGGTCGGCGACCACCACCGGCATTCCGTCGACCCCCCGAGCGGTACGCAGTGTCTCGTGGTGGGGTGATCCCTGTTCGTCGGCGCCTTGGACGGTGGCCTGGAGCGGGGTGTAACGGGCCTTGACCAGGTGGCCGGGGCCCTCCCGATCGGCGGGTAGGCGGTCGGGCAGGGCCACCACCAGCGCGTACCCGCCGGTGCCCAGCCCAAGGTCGAGGGCACCGGTGTTGAGTAGCACCTCATCGCCCACGCGTGGTTCACCGACCAGATCGGTGTAGGCCAGGGCTCGGCAGGTGGACGGGGGAGCGGTGTCGGGGCCGGTGGCCAGATCGACCGCGCACACGTGGACCCCGGTCCAGGAGGGCAGGAGTGAACGCACTTGGCCACGACGCCACCGGATCATGGTCGGCACGGTACCGTCAGTGCTGAACCGAAGGTGGGAGGACGCGCCCTCGCGGCCCCGCCCGGCGCATCATCCCAGGGTGAAGGAGTGGCGACGATGTCGCGCAGGAAGACCGAACGACAGCTCAACCTGGTCATCTGCCTGTTGTCCACCCGGCGCCACCTGACGGCCCAGGAGATCCGGGCGACCGTCCAGGGGTACGCGGAGGCCGAGACCGAGTCGGCGTTCAAGCGCATGTTCGAACGCGACAAGCGAGAACTGCGCGACAGCGGTATCCCGATCCAGGTGGGCACCGGTGACGCCTTCAGCGGCGAGGAGGGCTATCGGATCTCGCGGTCGGACTATGAGTTGTCCGAGATCGAGCTACGGCCGGACGAGGCGCTGGTGTTGGGTCTGGCGGCCCGTGCCTGGCGGCACGCCTCCCTGGGCGAGGCCGCCGCCAACGCCCTGTTCAAGCTCCGTTCGGCCGGGGTGCCGGTGGACGCGGAGGCCGCGCCCGGGCTGACCCCGACCATGCGCACCGACGAACCCGCCTTCGGGCCCGTCTGGCAGGCGATCCGTGACCGCCGGCCGGTGGTCTTCTCCTACCGCCGGCCCGGCCAGACCGAAGCGGTGCGTCGCGAGGTCGAACCGTGGGGCGTGGTCAACCAGGACGGCCACTGGTACGTGGTCGGTCACGACCGGCTGCGCGAGGCTCGCCGGGTCTTCCGACTCGGACGCATCCAGGGACAGGTGACGGTGGTGCGCACCGGTCCCGACGTCGAGGTGCCCGAGGGTGTGGACCTGCGTTCGGTGGTCTCCTCGCAGCGGCCCGACCCCGACCACGCCGCCACCGTGCGGGTGCTCGTCGACTCCGCGCACGCCCTGCGCCGCAGTGCCCTGCGCGTGGTCCCCGGTGAACGGGAGGCCGCCGGGCCGGTGTGGGACACCCTCACCCTGCCCTACACCGATACCGACACGCTGGTCGGTCGGGTGGCCGCCCAGGGTGCCCGGGCCGAGGTCGTCGAGCCAGAGCAGGCCCGCGAGGCGTTGGCCGCCCACATGTCGGGGGTGATCCGCCGGGCCCGGGCCGAGGCCGAACCCGTGCGGGAGACCGAGGAGGAGGACGCCCCGGCCCGCGGCCCGCGCTCGGCGGACCAACTGCGTCGGTTGCTGATGTTGGTGCCCTACGCGCTGGGCCGCGACGTGCGTGTGCCGGAGGTGGCCCGCCACTTCGGTCTCAGCGAGAAGCAGGTGGTCCAGGACCTGAGCCTGCTGTGGATGTGCGGTCTGCCCGGCTACACCCCCGGCGACCTCATCGACGTGGACCTGGAGGCGGCCAAGGAGACCGGGGAGATCATCATCGCCAACGCCGACACCCTGGCCCAGCCGCTGCGCCTGACCGCGGACGAGGCCGCCAGCCTGGTCGTGGGCCTGTCGTTGTTGGAGGAGTTGCCCGTGGCCCAGGGCGTGGAGGACGGCGCGCTCAAGCGCGTGGGGGAGAAGCTGCGCGGGGCGGCCGGCAGCGCGGTGGGCGCGCTCGCCGACGCCGTCCAGGTGCGGGTGGAGATGGACGAGCAGGTGGCGCAGACCCATCGGCGCTGTTCCCAGGCCTTGGAGGCGGGTCAGCGCCTGCATCTGCGCTACCTGTCCGGATACCTGGACCAGGTCACCGAACGTGACGTGGATCCGATGGGTCTGGTGGTCCAGGACGGCAAGCCGTTCCTGGAGGGTTACTGCCACCTGCGTGAGGACGTGCGCCTGTTCCGGTTGGACCGGGTGCTGGAACTGACCGTGCTGCCCTATGCGGCCGAGGTGCCCGAGGGTGTGGGCCGCCGTGACCTGTCCAAGGGTGTGCTCCAGCGTTCCGAACGCGATGCCCTGGTCGTGTTGGACCTGGACCCGTCGGCGCGTTGGGTCACCGAGGACTACGCGTGCGAGTCGGTCACCGAATTGGCCGACGGCGGGGTGCGCGCCACGCTGCGGACCCCGGCGCCGGCGTGGGTGGCGCGACTGGTGTTGTCGTTGGGGTCACGGGGGCGCGTGGTGGCTCCCGAGGGTCTGGCGCGGGAAGTGCGCGCGGAGGCCGAACGGGCCTTGAATCTTTATCAGAGGGGGCAAACCTCCCCCGACCTGGTCGAGATCGATTCGTCCTCGGAGTGACGCCCACCTGTTCACAGGGGGTCGAGGTGTAGGTCTTCCGGAAAAGGATATGGTGAGTTCGTGATCGCCCTCGCTGTCCTTTTCGGCCTGGTTCTGGTCGGTGTGCTCGTCGTCGGATTCCTTCTGGTGAAGGTCCGACGCGAGGCCGTCGTGCTGTCCGAAAAGGTGACACGGGCGGCGGGCGGGTACCAGGCGAGCAGCGCTGACCTGCGTGAGCGTGTCCGACGTGAGGGGTCACGGCGATGATGACCGAAGGCTCGGACGCGCGTACCATCGAAGGCGCTTGGTCGCGCCCCACAGAGAGGTAGAACCATGGGACCGTTCAACGGACCTACCATCGCCATCCTGGTGATCCTTGCCATCTTGCTGTTCGGAGCCAAGAAGCTCCCGGACCTGGCCCGTTCCCTGGGACGTAGTGCCCGCATCCTCAAGGCCGAGAGCAAGGGCCTGGCCGATGAGGAGAACAACGAGGAACAGGAACAGGCCGACGGTCAGGACGGTCGACAGGCACAGCAGGGCCAGGGCCAGGCCCAGACCTCTCGTGCCGACGCCGCCCCGCAGCAGAATCAGCAGCAGGGCTACCCGCAGCTTCCTCCCGGCCAGCGCATCGTCAACGAGTCCGGCGAACCCAGCAACCAGACCTACAACCAGTAGAGTCGCCGGTTCCACCTGTTCGGGGTCGCGCGCGGCCACGGCCCGAACCTGTCGGCGCGGTGCCCTCGGGGCACCGCGCTCCGCGTCTGTATCAGGGGAGTCCGCGGTGCGCGGACCCGGATGAGAAGAGAGTGACCCCACGATGAGGTCCCGAAGCAGAGCGGTCAACCCGGAGGCCCGGATGCCGCTCATGGACCACCTCCGCGAACTACGCAACAGGTTGGCCAAGGTACTGCTCATCCTGGGTCTGGGCGCGGTGCTCGGCTTCGTCTTCTACGACCAGATCTGGGATTTCCTCACCAAGCCGTACTGTTCCCTGCCCGCCTCACAGGTGGTCGAGGGCGGCGGCTGTTCCCTCATCGTGACCGGCCCCTTCGACGCCTTCTTCGTGGCCTTCAAGATCTGGCTGTTCGTCGGCGCGCTGGCCACGGCCCCACTGTGGCTCTACCAGCTGTGGGCGTTCGTGGCCCCCGCCCTGCACGGCAGCGAGAAGAAGTACGCCTACATCTTCGCCCCGTTGGCCGGCGCGCTGTTCGTCGCCGGCGCCGCCCTGGCCTACATGATCACCGCGCTGGCCCTGCAGATGCTCTTCGGGTTCCTGCCCGAGGACGCCGACCCCTACCTGACCATCGGTGAGTACCTCGACTACATGCTCATCATGATGGGCATGTTCGGCCTCGGCTTCGTCATGCCGTTGCTGGTGGTGCTGCTCAACATCGTCGGCATACTCTCCCACGAGGCCATCGCCAAGTGGCGTCGGGTCATCATCTTCAGCTCGTTCCTGGTCGCCGCGGTCGTCACGCCGGCCGAGCCCATCTCCATGCTGGCCCTGGCCGTTCCGCTGGTGGTCCTGTTCGAGATCGCCGAGTTGTTCTGCTTCTTCAACGATCGTCGTCGCAAGCGCCGGGACCCCACCTCGGAGCTGGGCGACGACGAGATCTCCGATCTGGACGACCAGCCCTCCGACCTGGACGAACTCGAGGACTCCGACTCGGGCAAGGGTTCGGGCAAGGGCGACTGAGCGGTCGTCGCGAAGCGGGTGTGGGAGGGTCTCCCACACGCTAGGGTTCGGGGCGGGACGACTTCCTCGTCGTCCCTGCACACCGAATCGGACGCGGGAAGCCGGGAAGTGTTGATGAGCGAGCAGACCGAGGCCAAGCGGGATCTCCCACCCGAGGCCATGGGGAACGAGAAGTGGCACGACACCACCGACGCGGTGTGGTTGCGCTCCTCCCTGTCGAACCCGGACTCCGAGGCGATCGTGGAGGTCGCCGAGTTCGACGACGGGTTCCGCGCCGTCCGTGACGGGAAGTCGCCACAGAAGGGCACCTTGTTCTTCACCCCCGCCGAGTGGGAGGCCTTCGTACTGGGGGCCCGCGATGGCGAGTTCGACATCCCCGAGGAGTACCTCTCCGAGGAGGAGGTCGAGATCCAGCGCGGGCAGGGTCAGGCGGAGGCCACCTGGGTGCCCTCCCCGCTGCTGACCCCCAAGGCGCTGGAGGAGTACCATCGCCGCCAACGTGAGGAAGCCGCCCAGGGGTCCACGACCGAGGACGCCTGAACCGGCCCGCAGACCCGGGCGTTGAGGGTGTGCGGGAACCTCACCGACCCGCACGCCCTCGAATCCCCGCACCGTGGGTAGTTAAGGACCCGGTCATGTCCCCTCACATCGCACTTCTGGTCAACCCGGCCTCCGGTCGTCGTCGCTCCGCCGTTCTCGCGGTGCGGCTCAAGGAGGCCCTGCGCGCGTCCGGCGCCCGCGTGCACGTCTACACGGGCCGCTCGGCCGCCGACAGCAGGCGTCTGGCCCGGTTGGCCGTCTCCGATCGCCCCGACGCGTTGGTGGCGGTGGGCGGTGACGGTCTGGTCCACCAGGCCCTGCAGGGGGTGGTGGGCAGTGGTGTGCCACTGGCGGTGGTCCCCGCGGGCACCGGCAACGACATCGCCCGCGCCTTCGGTACCGGCCGCGCCACCGCACGCGGGATGGCCCAGGCGATCCTGGCCGGACGCACCCGTCCCAGCGACGTGGTCCGCCTGACCCTGGCGGATGGGACCCGGCGCTACTACCTGAGCGTCCTGGCCTGTGGTTTCGACGCCCGGGTCAACGAGCGGGTGAACAACTTCCGGTTCGGGGTGGGCCGCCTCGGCTACCTGATCGGTATCGTCGCCGAGCTGCGCACCTTCCGTCCCATCGACTTCGAGATCGACATCGACGGTCGCACCATCGCCGAACCCGGGATGCTCGTCGCGGTCGGCAACACCGACTCCTACGGTGGTGGCCTGAAGGTGTGCGCGGGGGCCGAACCCGACGATGGACTACTCGACGTGGTCCTCATGCGCGAGGGGTCCAAGGGCCGTTTCATCCGACAGTTCCCCCGGGTGTTCAACGGAAGCCACATGGAGCTGGACGAGGTGCGCCTCGAACGCGGGGCGAGCGTCACCATCCGTGGTGACGCCGGGGCGGCCTACGCCGACGGTGAACGCATGGGCGCGCCGACACTGAAGTGCGAAGTGGTGCCGAAAGCGGTCGAGATGTTGGACCCGACCTCATAGGCTGAGAGGTCTATGAGTAGTCACGCTGAGCGGTACGCCGCCTTCCGTCGGCGGCAGGGCGCGTCCAGCGCCGCCATCGAGGCCTTCCAGGCTCTCTACGGCTTCGAGTTCGACCCCTTCCAGATCAAGGCCTGTAAGGCGCTGGAGAACGGCCATGGGGTGCTGGTCGCCGCTCCCACCGGTTCGGGCAAGACGGTGGTCGGAGAGTACGCCGTGCACCGCGCCCTCGCGGAGGGCACCAAGTGCTTCTACACCACCCCCATCAAGGCCCTGTCCAACCAGAAGTACAACGACCTGGTCAAGCGCTACGGCAACGAGCAGGTCGGGTTGCTGACCGGGGACAACAGCGTCAACGGTGAGGCACCGGTGGTGGTGATGACCACCGAGGTGCTGCGCAACATGCTGTATGAGTCCTCATCCACCCTGGGCGGGCTCGCGTACGTGGTCATGGACGAGGTGCACTACCTCGCCGACCGCTTCCGCGGCGCGGTCTGGGAGGAGGTGATCATCCACCTGCCCGAGTCGGTGCGCATGGTCGCACTGTCCGCCACGGTCAGCAACGCCGAGGAGTTCGGCGAGTGGCTCCAGCAGGTGCGCGGCGACACCACCGTCATCGTCGACGAGAAGCGTCCCGTGCCGCTGTGGCAGCACATGATGGTCGGCAAGCGTCTGCACGACCTGTTCGTCGACACCGAGGTGGAGTCCACCGGATCCGATGAGGACGAGCGGGGCGGTGGCGGACGTTCCAAGCGCAAGCGCGAACGCCGACGCTCCCAGCACGAGCGGCCCCGCGAGATCAAGGTGGGCGGGCAGACCCTGCACATCAACCCGTTCCTGACCCGGGCCGCGGAGGACGACGCGCGCACCACCCAACTGGCCGACCGTCGCCGCCACCCGCAGTCGCGGGCCCGGGGCAACATCCGCCCGCGCACCCGGTTCGCGCCGCCCAGCAGACCCATGATCATCGAGGAGTTGGACGCCCAGGGGCTGTTGCCGGCCATCGACTTCGTCTTCAGCCGGGCGGGGTGCGACGACGCCGTCCGGCAGTGTGTGGCCTCGGGGTTGGTCCTGACCACGCCCGAGGAGGCCGACCACATCCGCGAGTACGCCGAGTCGCGCTGCGCCGACATCCCGCGCGCCGACCTGACCGTGCTCGGCTTCGAGGGCTGGCTGCGCGCCCTGGAATCGGGTGTGGCCGCCCACCACGCGGGCATGCTGCCCACCTTCAAGGAGGTCGTGGAGCACCTGTTCTCCCAGGGTCTGATCCGCGCGGTGTTCGCCACCGAGACCCTGGCTTTGGGCATCAACATGCCCGCGCGCAGCGTGGTCATCGAAAAGCTCGACAAGTGGAACGGTGAGACGCACGCGATGCTCACCCCTGGTGAGTACACGCAGCTCACCGGGCGGGCCGGGCGTCGTGGCATCGACGTGGAGGGGCACGCGGTCGTGGTCTGGCAGGCCGGGACCGACCCCGAGACCGTCGCGGGGCTGGCGGGCACGCGCACCTACCCGCTCAACTCGAGCTTCCAGCCCTCCTACAACATGGCGGTGAACCTGGTCGGGCAGGTGGGTCGCCAACGCAGCCGCAACATGCTGGAGGCCTCCTTCGCCCAGTTCCAGGCCGATCGTGCCGTGGTGGGTCTGGTCAAGAAGCTGCGCAAGCACGAGGAGGCCTTGGAGGGGTACGCCAAGGCCGCCGAGTGCCACCTGGGCGACTTCATGGAGTACGCCTCGCTGCGTCGGGCGTTGAGCGACCGTGAGTCCATGTTGGCCAAGAACCGGTCCTCGCGCCGCCGTGAGGAGGCCCTGGAGAGCCTGGAGATGCTCCGGCCCGGTGACATCATCCGTATCCCCTCGGGGCGCTACTCCGGGCACGCCGTGGTGCTGGACCCCGGCCTGAGGCACGACCTTCCGGCGCCCCTGGTGCTGACCGTGGACAAGCAGGTCAAGCGGATCAACTCCAGTGACTTCCCGATTCCGGTCAAGGCCTCCGGGCGCATGCGTATCCCCAAGTCGTTCTCCGCGCGGTCTCCGCGTTCGCGCCAGGACCTGGCCTCCACGCTGCGCAACAAGCTCAAGGAGCAGGGCACCGAGCCCACCTATGAGCGTGGCGGCAGCCGGGGTGATCGGGAGGACGCCGAGGTCAAGCGGTTGCGCGCGCAATTGCGAGAACACCCCTGCCACGGGTGCGCGGAACGCGAGGACCACGCCCGGTGGGCCGAACGCCACATGCGCACCGAGAAGGACGCCGAGGCGCTGCGCCGGCGTGTGGAGGGGCGATCGCACGTCATCTCCCGCACCTTCGACCGGGTGTGCGGGGTACTGGAGGACCTGGACTACCTGTCGGGCGACGAGATCTCCGACGACGGGGGGCGGCTGGCCAAGATCTACTCCGATCTGGACCTGCTGGTGGCCGAGTGCCTGCGCCGCGGGTTGTGGGACGACCTCGACCCGGAGGAGTTGGCCGCCTGTGCCGCCGCCCTGGTCTATGAGGCGCGCCGCAACGACGACCCCTACCCGCGTCTGCCCGAGGGGCGGGTGGAGGAGACCCTGGACGAGATGGTGCGGCTGTGGGGTGACCTCAACGAGGTGGAGTCCCGGCACCGGGTGTCGTTCCTGCGTCGACCCGACCTGGGTTTCGTGTGGACCGCCCATCGGTGGGCTCGCGGGGACCGGCTCGACGCCATCCTGCGCGGGTCCGACATGACGGCGGGCGACTTCGTGCGCACCGCCAAGATGCTGGTGGACATGCTCGGGCAGATCTCCGCCGCCTCCGGTGACCCCGGGTTGCGCTCCAACGCGCGCAAGGCCACCGACCTGGTGCGGCGCGGTGTGGTGGCCTACTCCTCGCTCAACTGATCGAGGGGCCACGACACGTGATGACCGCCATGGCCGGGTTCCCGACGGGGAGCCCGGCCACGCCCGGCCCAAGAAGTGGAACATCGTTCACGAACCGGATGTTGGTGCTCGTAGTGGTGCCCCGGTGGACGAAGCGGTGCACGGGGGGCGTCATCATGGGAGGGCACGGGACCCCGCGAGGGGCCTGTAGTTTTCGCGAGAAACCCTGAAACGAGGCTTGAGCTGTGCTGCGCACCCTCATGAACGGCAAGATCCACCGGGCCACGGTCACCCAGGCCGACCTGCACTACGTGGGTTCGATCACCATCGACGCCGACCTGATGGAGGCCGCCGACATCGTCGACGGCGAGCAGGTGCACATCGTCGACATCGACAACGGAAACCGCCTGGTCACCTACGCCCTGGTGGGCGAGCGCGGCAGCGGCGTGATCGGGATCAACGGCGCGGCCGCCCACCTGGTGAACCCGGGCGACCTCGTCATCATCATCGGCTACGCCCAGGTCGACGAGAAGGAGCGCGCCGAGCACGTCCAGCACATCGTGCACGTGGACGGCGACAACAGGATCGTCGCGCTGGGCAACGACCCGGCCGAGCCGGTCCCCGGTAGCGACCAGGTCGCCGGTCGCTGACCTCCCAACGCCCGTGCTCGACACGGGTGTCCCGTGACCGGGTGATGGCAACCCCCTCGGGATGGCCGATTCCGGCCGGATCGGTGTGTCCCGGTCTCGGGTATGCCCTGTGGCGGCATGGATGAGCGGGACGAGGATCGGCGCCTGGTCGCCGAACACATCGAGTGGCAGAAGCAGGGTGCGTGGGTCGTCGTTTGGGGCGTCTACACCCGCCGCTTCTGGGCGTTCGCGTGTTGGCCGGTCATCCCGGAGGGCGGTGTGGTGATCGACGCCGAGGAGCCCGACCGCCTGTACGCGGAGATGCGCTACGTCGAACGCGAGCACGATTTCCTCCGCTGGCGCTACGGCCGCGCCCACCCGGTGCGATGAGGGCTACGATTCGTCCATTAACGGGATGAATCGGGGAGTTTGCCACGTGTCCATGGAAACCACTCGGGGGGCGTCGGAGCGTGCCAGGATCCAGCGGCGTACGGTCCTGGTCCTCATGGCGGCACAGGTCGTCGGCGGCATCGGCATGGGTGCCATGCTCGCGGTGGGTGCGCTCATCGCCTTGGACCTGAGCGGTTCGGATACCTGGTCGGGGATGGCGACGACCATGATCACCCTGGGCGCGGCCGTGTTCGCGTTGCCGTTGGCGGGTACCGCCGCGCGGCGAGGGCGTCGCCCGGGGTTGACGCTGGGTTGGCTGCTGGGTGCCCTGGGCGGGTTCGTGGTCATCGGTGCCACGGTGTGGAGCGTGTTCCCGCTGTTCCTGGCGGGGATGATGTTGGTCGGTGCGGGTACGGCCACCAACCTGCAGTCCCGGCACGCCGCCGCGGACCTGGCCACCGAACGTACGCGCGGCCGTGATCTGTCGGTCGTGGTGTGGGCGACCACCGTGGGCGCGGTGGTGGGCCCCAATCTCATCGGGCCGACCGGAGGTCTGGCCCGGGCGCTGGGGTTGAGCGAACTTCTGGGCCCGGTGCTGCTCACCACGGTGGGTTTCCTGGGCGGTGCCGCGCTCATCGCGGTGTTGCTGCGCCCCGACCCGCTGCGGATGGCCACCGCCGACCATTCAGTCAACGGT
>NZ_JBEYLC010000038.1:0-66464 GCF_040635885.1 Nocardiopsis sp. NPDC006832
GAGTGGATCGCCGGGCGTGACGAGCAGGAGGGGTTGGAGTACTGGCGTGGGGTACTGGCCGGGCTGGAGGCCCCCACACCCCTGCCCTACGACCGGGCGCCCCAGAACGTGCGCACCGCCCGCTCCCGAGTGCGGATCGAGACCCACCTCCCGGCGGAGCGTTCCGGGGCCGTCCACGCCTTCGCGCGTGAGCACGGCCTGACGGTGAACGCGCTGGTCCAGGCGGCCTGGGCGCTGCTTCTTTCGGCGCACTCGGGTGAGGAGGACGTGGTGTTCGGCGCGACCACCTCCGGCCGTCCCGCCGACCTGCCCGACGTCGAGTCGGCGGTGGGCATCTTCATCAACACCCTGCCGGTCCGGATCCGGGTGAATCCCGCCGCCACGGTCCTCACCTGGCTGCGGGCACTCCAGAGCGTGCAGGCGGACGCCCGTCTGCACGACCACCTGTCGCTGTCGCGCATCCAGGCGGAGGCCGCCCTTGCGGGTGACACCCCGCTCTTCGACAGCCTGGTGGTGTTCGAGAACTACCCGGTGGACCAGGACTCGGCCGCTGAACACGGCCTGGAGATCGTCGACGTCACCGCCAACGAGGCCACCAACTACCCGCTCGCCCTGAGCGCGTACGGTACCGAGCGGATCCGGCTCCTCATCGGCTACGAGCCCGAGCACTTCGACCCGGACACGGTCGAACGCCTGCTCACCGACCTGGAGCGCATCCTCACCTCGCTCGTTCAGGACCCGGAGCGGCCGCTGGCCGCGCTGGCGGGCGCCGACGCCTCCGACACGGCCTCCTTCACCGACGGCGCCGTCCCGGAACCGGACGACCGTACGGTGGTGGACCTGTTCGAGGAGGGAGCGCACCGCCACCCGGACGCCATCGCCGTGGTGGGTGAGGGCCGGGAGTGGACCTACGCCGAACTGGACGCAGAGGCCGAACACCTGGCGGACCACCTCCGCGCGCACGGTGTCACCCACGAGTCCCGGGTGTTCCTGTCGTTGCCCCGGAGCCCGAGGGTCGTCGTCGCCATGCTGGCCGTGCTCAAGGCGGGCGCCGCCTACGTGCCCCTGCACGACACGGTCCCCGCCGCTCGGGTGGTCGAGCTCGCCGCCGACAGCGGGGTGCGCGCGGCCCTGGTCGATCCCGGGATGCTCGACCTCTACACCGGGATCGTCGACGTCACCGTCCACCGCTACGGTCCCGATGGTTTCGCCGCCGTGACCGTTCCGCCGTCGGTGCCCGGGTCGCCCACCGCCCCCGCGGGGCGGGGAGCGCGGGCCGTCCCCGTGCGGCCGGTCTCCCGCTCGTCCGCCTACGTCATGTTCACCTCCGGCTCCACCGGGGTGCCCAAGGGCGTGGTCGTGGACCACCGCAACATCGTGGCCCTGGCGGCGGACAGTAGATGGCCCGGCGCGCACGAACGGGTGCTCTTCCACTCGCCGCACGCCTTCGACGCCGCCACCTACGAGGTCTGGGTGCCGTTGCTGCACGGGGGCACCGTCGTCGTCGCGCCCGAGGGCGGGGTCACCGCCGAGGCGGTCCGCGCGGCCCGCGCCGACCACGGGGTCCGGTCGGTGTTCCTCACCACGGCCCTGTTCAACCTCTTCGCCCGGCAGGATCCCGGGTGCTTCGCGGGGCTGCGTCAGGTGTGGACCGGGGGCGAGAAGGCCGATCCCGCCTCCTTCTCCAGGGTCCTGGAAGTCTGCCCGGAAACCGAGGTCGTCCACGTGTACGGCCCCACCGAGACCACCACGTTCGCCACCTGCGTGCCGATCGGCGCCGAGTGGGCGGGTTCCGGGCACTGCCCGATCGGCCGTCCGATGGACGGCACCCGGACCCACGTCCTGGACACCGCCCTGCGTCCGGTTCCGGTCGGTGCGGTCGGTGAGCTGTACATCGCGGGAGAGGGCGTGGCACGCGGCTATGACGGACGTCCCGGACTGACCTCCGAACGCTTCGTCGCCGACCCCTTCGGTTCGGGCGGTCGCCTCTACCGCACCGGTGACCTGGTGCGTTGGACCACCGGGGGACAGATCGAGTTCGTGGGGCGCGCCGACGGTCAGATCAAGCTGCGTGGTTTTCGCATCGAGCTCGGCGAGGTCGAGAACGCCCTGACCCGAGTGCCGGGCGTGGCACAGGCGGTGGCCTCCGTGGTCACCGCACCGTCCGGGGCCAAGGTCCTGGTCGGGTACCTGACCGAGACCGGTCCCGGACGGTTGGACACGGAGGTGGTGACCGAAGCGCTCCGCCACGCCCTACCGGCCTACTCGGTCCCCTCCGTCCTCACCGTCCTGTCCGAACTGCCGCTCAACACCAACGGCAAGGTGGACCGCCGAGCCCTGCCCGCTCCCGAACACACCGAACCCTCCGAAGCGCGCTTCACCCCTCCGATGACCCTCACGGAAGAGATCGTCGCCGAGGTCTGGGCCAACGCCCTCAAACTCGATCGGGTCGGACGCGAGGACGACTTCTTCGACATCGGCGGTGACTCGGTGCGCAGCATCCAGGTCGTCGGTGAACTCGGGGACATGCTCGACGTCCAGGTCCCCACGAGAACCCTGTTCGACCACCCCACCCTCCAGAGCTACGCCCAGGCCGTCGAGGACCTTCTCATGAGCCAGATGGTCGACTGACCCTGTGGGCACCACCGAAAGCCACCAGCTCCACGGATCTTCGAGGACCACACGATGAACCACGCCAACGACCGGGGACAGCGCCCCGGCGACACCGCCGGCCGGGGACCGAACCAGGATCCCCTTCGCGAGGAGATGCTGCGCCGCCTTCGCGAGCGCAGGAAACGGACCGGGGACTTCCCGACGGTGGACCGGTCCGTGCCGGCCCCCCTTTCCTTCGCCCAACAGCGGCTGTGGATCCTGGACCGCATCGAACCCGGTCGGGTCGACTACAACTCGGGGTTCGCCCTGGACCTTGACGGCCCGCTGGACGTTCCCGCGTTGGAACGTTCCCTGACCGCCCTGCGTCACCGGCACGAGTCACTGCGCACCACCTTCCACGAGATCGACGGCGAGGGTCGTCAGATCGTGGGAGAGCCCTCCGAACTCCCCCTGCACGTGGCCGACGCATCGGGGGGAGAGGAGGAGGCGGCCGAACTCATCGCCCTCCACTACGCGGAGCCCTTCGACCTGGAACGGGGGCCACTGATCCGCGCTCACCTGTTCCGCGTCCACGACACACGGCACGTCCTACTCGTCGTCCTCCACCACATCGTCACCGACGGTTGGTCCCTCGGTGTCCTCCAAGGAGAGCTCGACCGTCTCTACACCGAGGCCCTGCGCTCGCCCGGGAGGGGAGCGGCCGAATCGGCGGCGACACTGGATCCGCTCCCGTTCCAGTACGTGGACTACGCCGCCTGGCAGCGCGACCGTCTCAGCGGCGAACGCTACGAGGCCTCGCTGGGCCACTGGCGCGACCGTCTGGCCGGAGTCGAACCCCTCAGAGTGCCCCTGGACCGCCCCCGGCCCCCGGTACGCGGCATGCGCGGCGACAGTCACCGCTTCCGGCTGCCCGCCGAGACGCTCCACCTCCTGGAACGCGTCGCACGCGACCACAACACCAACCTCTACATGGTGCTGACCACCGCCGCGCGGGTGGCCATGGCGCGCTGGACCGGTGAGGACGACGTCGTCCTGGGCACCGTCACCGCGGGTCGGGAGAACAGTCGCCTGCACGGTCTCAACGGGTTCTTCGTCAACACCCTCGCCCTGCGCGGACGAGTGGACGAGGAGGTCTCGTTCGGTGAGAACCTGCTCCGCACGCGTGACGGAGTCCTGGCCGACTTCGACCACGCCGAGGTCCCCTTCGAAGCGGTCGTCGACACCGTGCTCGACGACCGTGATCCCTCCGTGCCTCCGCTGGTGCAGGCCGCCGTCGTGTTCCAGAACGCGGACGGTGGGGGCGCGGCGTCACTGGGCTCCCTGGACGTTCGGCCCTTCCCCGTCCGTCGAGAACACGCCGTATTCGACCTCACCTTGGAGTTCCGGGCCGAGGAGGACGCGCTCGCGGGATCGGCCGAGTTCAACACCGACATCCTCGACGCCGAGTCGGTGGCCCGTTTCGTGGGCGACCTCGTCCGGATCCTGGAGGACGCCGAGGACGATCGCCCCCTGCGAGCAGTGGACCTGGACGGACCCGGAGCGTGCTCCGGTCCGGTGGGGCCCCGGCCGCGCACGATCGTCGAACTCATGGCCGAACGGGTGGCGCTGCAGCCCGACGCCCTCGCGGTGACAGGGGCCGGGAACGCCTGGACCTTCGCCGAACTGGACGATCGCGCCGCCCGGATCGCCGGGTACCTGCGTTCCGAGGGCGTGCGGCGCGGTGATCGGGTCGGGGTCTGCCTCGAACGTGGCACCGACCACGCCCTCCTGCTGCTCGCCGTCGTCTACGCGGGTGCGGTCCACATGCCGCTCGATCCGGACTATCCACCGGCGCGCCTGGCCCACATGATCGAGGACGCGCGCCCCGCCGCCGTGCTGACCACCCCTGGGTTCGCCGAACGTCTCCCGGACGGTGTCCGTGTCCTGTGTCCCTCGCCGACTTGGGCGGGCGAACCACTGCGTGAGGACCTCGGCGTCGAGGACCCCGCCTACCTCATCTACACCTCCGGATCCACCGGCCGGCCCAAGGGGGTCCTCGTTCCGCACCGGGGCATCGCGGCACTGGTCGCCACCCAGGGCGAGCGCATGGACGTGACCTCGGGTGACCGGATGCTGCAGTTCGCCTCGCCGAGCTTCGACGCCGCCGTCGCCGAACTCCTGGTGGCCCTGCTCAACGGCGCCGTCTCCGTGCTGCTGCCCCGTGAACGGCTGCTCGGTGAGGGTCTGCCCGAAGCATTGCGGACCCACGGCATCACGCACGTCACCCTGCCTCCGGCCCTGCTGCCCGCGCTGTCCCCCGAGGACCTCGGCCCGGTCGAGCACCTGCTCGTCGCCGGTGAGGCGTGCCCGCCGGAGCTGGTCGCGCCCTTCTCTCGCGGGCGCCGGATGTACAACGCCTACGGACCCACCGAATCCACCGTCTGCACCACCATGAGCACGCCGCTGTCCGGAACCGGTCCCCTGCCCCTCGGGGAACCCGTGGCCGGCACCCGTGTCCAGATCCTCGACCGTTGGCTGCGTCCGGTGCGCGAGGGCGTCCCGGGGGAGCTGTACATCGGTGGCGACGGTCTCGCGCACGGCTACCTGAACAGGCCCGGCCTGACCGCCACCCGCTTCGTGGCCGATCCCTCCGGGCCTTCGGGCGCTCGCATGTACCGTTCGGGCGACCTGGTCCGTCGTCGCCACGACGGTTCCCTGGAGTTCCTGGGACGGGTGGACGACCAGGTCAAGGTACGCGGACACCGCGTCGAGCCGGCCGAGGTCGAGGCGTCCTTGACCGCGCTGACGGGGGTCGGACAGGCGGTCGTGGTCGCCACCGGCGGGAGCACGGGCACCCGGCTCGTCGCCTACGTCGTCCCCGAGGACGGCACGGACCCCGCGCCCGCCGATCTGTCCGCTCTGGCCGCCGAGGCGCTGCCCGCTCACATGGTGCCCGCCGCCATCGTCGTGCTGGAGCGCGTGCCTTTGACCCCCAACGGCAAGATCGACCGTCGGGCGCTCCCCGCCGTGGACTGGGCCGCGCAGGACCTCACCGCCCACACCGAGCCCACCACGGAGGCCGAGCGTCGTCTGGCCGACCTATGGACCGATCTGCTCGGCCTGGAGCGGGTGGGCGTTCACGACGGTTTCTTCCGGGTCGGCGGTGACTCGGTCACCGCCGTACGCATGGTCGCCCGCGCGGCCGACGCCTTCGGCACCCGTCTGCCGGTGCGAGCCGTCTTCGAGCACCCGACCATCGCCGAACTCGCCCCGATGCTGGCGGCCGGGGGCGCGGAGGACACGCCCGCGTTGGTCCCGGTCGCCCGGGACGCCGCGCTGCCGTTGTCGGCGGCCCAACGCCGACTGTGGTTCCTGGACCGTTACGAGCCGGGTGGCTCCGAGTACAACTCGGGGTTCGCGCTGCGGTTGCGCGGTTCCCTGGACGACCGGGCGCTCGCGGCGGCCCTGGCCACCCTCGTCCACCGGCACGAGTCCCTGCGCACGACCTTCGAGGAGCACGACGGTCGTCCCGTCCAGGTGGTCCACCCGGCCGACGACCCCGGTTCCGCGCGAGTGGACCTGACCACGGTCGACCTCACCGCACGAGACGGACAGAGCTCGCTGGACCCCTTCCTGGAGGAGTTCGTCCAACGACCGTTCGACCTCGCCCGGGGTCCGCTGCTGCGCTGGTCGCTGATCACCCTCGGACGCGAGGACCACGTGCTGGCCCTGGGTGTCCACCACATCGTCGTGGACGCCTGGTCGCTGTCCGTCCTCACCAAGGAACTCGGCGTCCTCTACGACGCGGCGGTCCGGGAATCCCGCGCCGACGGGGTCGACGACCCCGGCGGTGCCTTCGACGCCACCCTGGTGGATCCGGCCGACCTGGCGGTACGCGCCGGACTCCCGAACGCCCGCCTCCAGTACGCGGACTTCGCAGCCTGGCAGGACGCCCACATGGAGTCCGAGGCGTTCGGGGCCGAACTCGGGTACTGGCGCACCACGCTGGCCGATGTGGAGCCCCTGGACCTGCCCACGGACCACCCCCGCCCCCTCGTCCGCCGTGGCCATGGAGCGACTCACCGGTTCGAGGTGGATCCGGGCACGCTCGCGGCGGTTCGTGAGCTGGAGGTGTCCGGCGGCCTGACCCTGTTCATGGTGCTGTCCGGGGCCGTTCAGGTCCTGCTGTCCCGCTACACCGGTCAGGGGGACGTCACCGTCGGCACGGTCGTCTCCGGCCGAGAGCACACCGAACTGGAGGACGTGGTCGGGTTCTTCGTGAACACGATCGCGCTGCGCACCCGGGTGGACGAGTCACTGACCGGATCCGAGTTGCTGGCCGACGTGCGCGAGACCCTGCTCACCGCGTTCGAGCACGGCGGAGTCCCCTTCGACGCCGTCGTGGACGCCGTGGAGCCCGAGCGCGACCCTTCCCGGCCCACTCTGGTCCAGGCGGTCGTGGCGCTCCAGAACGCCCCCGCCCAGGAGTGGAACATCGGTGACTTGGAGGCGACCGACCACCCGCTGCGCCGACAGCACTCCCTGTTCGACCTCAGCGTGGACTTCCATGAGTCCGAGGGCCGTCTGCTCGGCTCGATCGAGTACGACACCGACCTGTTCGACCCGGCCACCATGGAACGGATCGCCACCCACCTGTGCGTCCTGTTGGACGGGATCGCCCGGGCGCCAGGGGCCCCGCTGCGCGAGGTGGGCATGTTGCCGCCCGGGGAACGGGCGGATCTGCTCTCCGTCGGACGTGACGCCTCCTCCCCGGAACGGGTGGAACAGGCCGGGGACTCCCACGCCCTCGACGCCCTGACCCGTCTCGCGCGCAGGCGGCCCGAGGCGGCGGCCCTCACCGCGGGATCCACCACCCTCACCTTCCATGAACTCGACGAACGCGTCGACGTCCTGGCCCACCACCTGGCCGGGCTGGGCATCGGCCCCGGCGACAGGGTCGCCACGTTGCTGCCCCGTACCGCCGAGGCCGTGGCCGTCCTCTTCGCCGTACTCCGTGCGGGTGCGGCCTACGTTCCGGTGGACCCCAAGGCCCCGGCCACGCGGGCGCGCTCCGTCGTCTCCGGAGCCGGCGTGGTGTACGCGCTCACGGCCCGCGGGGCCGAGGAGGAGGCACGCGCCCTGGTGGACGGCGCGGTGCCGCTCCTGGTCACCGACGACCTGCCCCGGAGCGACCACCCCGTACCCTTCACCGACGACCATCGGGTCCGTGCCCTGCACGGATCCCATCCCGCGTACGTGATGTACACGTCCGGCTCCACCGGTACACCCAAGGGTGTGGTCGTGAGCCACGCCAACGTGCTCGCCGCCGTCCACGCCTACCGGACCGCCGTCCTGGACACCGGCGACACCACCAGTGGCACCCTCACCGCGGCCCACCTGGCGGCCTGGACGTTCGATGCCTCATGGGACCCCTTCGTCTGGCTGCTCGACGGACACCACCTGCACGTCGTGGACGAGGAGACGCGGGTCGACGCCGAGGCCCTGTGCGCCTACCTGGACCGGCACGGTGTGGACTACCTCGACACCACCCCTTCCTACCTGAACCAGCTGGTCGCCGTCGGCCTCCTGGACGGGGGACGTCACCCCATGAGCGTTCTGAGCGTGGGCGCCGAGGCCTTGGACACCGTGCTGTACGAGCGACTGGCCTCGGCAGGGGTGCGCGCGGTCCACAACTTCTACGGCCCCACCGAGAACACCGTGAACAGCACCGTCTGGCGCGTGCGGGAGGGTGAGCGCCCACGCATCGGACGCCCGGTCGTCGGAACGCGTGCCCGCGTCCTGGACCCCTGGCTGCGTCCCGTGCCGCTCGGGGTGTACGGCGAGCTGTACCTGTCGGGTGACTCCCTGGCCTCGGGATACGACGGGGCGCCGGGGGCCACCGCCGAGCGGTTCGTCGCCGACCCCTTCGGTTCGGGGGGTCGTGTCTACCGGACCGGCGACATCGTGCGCTGGACCGCCGACCACGAGTTGGAGTTCCTGGGCCGTAACGACGACCAGGTGAAGATCCGAGGGTTTCGGATCGAACTCGGCGAGGTCGAGTCCGTGGTCTCCGCCCTTCCAGGGGTGCGGGCCGCGACCGTCGTCGCACGTGAGGACCGGCCCGGTCTCCGGCGACTGGTCGCCTACGTCGTGCCCGACCCGGAAACGGAGCCGATCGGCGCCGTCGAGGTACGGGAGGGGACGGCCCGCCACCTGCCCGACTACATGGTCCCGACCGCCGTGGTCGTACTGGAGGCCCTGCCGCTCAACGCCAACGGCAAGACCGATCGGAACGCGCTTCCGGAGCCGGACGACGGAGCCTTCGTCACGGTCGGCTACGTGCCACCCCGGACCCCCACCGAAGAGCTGCTGGTCCAGGTCTGGGGCGACCTGTTGGGAGTGGAGAAGGTGGGGGCCAACGACAACTTCTTCGAACTGGGCGGTGACTCCATCCTCAGCATCCAGATGGTGTCGCGGGTGCGCGCGGCCGGACGCGAGGTCACGTCCAAGGACGTCTTCCTCCACCAGACCCTCGGCGCGCTGGGGGAGGCCCTCGACGAGCGCCAGACGAAGGAGCCCTCCCGAGGTCGGGCCGAGACCACTCCGCTGACCGGCGAGGTGCCCCCGACCCCCGTCCAGCGCTGGTTCCTGGACACCCACCCCCGCCACCCCGAGCACTTCGACATGTCCTTGCACTTCGAGCTGGCACCGGGGACCGACACCACCCTGGTGGTCGACGCGGCCAGGCGGGTCCTGGCCCGACACGACATGCTGCGCCTGCGGGCGGAGCGCGTGGACGGCGCCTGGCGTCAGCACCTGGACGCGGACGCCCACGACCTGGCGGTGCGGGCCCTGGACGCCTCGGCCATGACCGAGGAGGAGACCGACCGGGCCGTCCACGCCGAGGCCCTGAGGGAGAGACCCGCCTCCCGGATGTCGGAAGGTCCGCTGTTCGAGGCCGTGGTCGTGGACACCGGGGAGCGAGACCGGCACAGGATCCTGCTGTCCGCGCACCACCTGGTGGTGGACGGGGTTTCCTGGCGGGTGATCCTGGAGGACCTGGCCACCGCGTACGACCAGCTGGCGAAGGCACGTCCGGTGGACCTGGGGGAGCGCACCTCGACCTTCCCCGAATGGGCGCGCCGGTTGGCCGACCACACGCGCGAGGGCGGGTTCGACGCCGATCTCCCCGCATGGCTGGACATGGTGGAGAACGTTCCGGACCCGCCCCTGGACCACACCGAGGGCGCCAACGACGTGGCCTCCCAGGACGTGGTCACCGTGGCCGTTCCGCCAGAGGACGCGGAGGCCCTCCTGTCCTGGGGGCCCGGTGCCTTCCGAAGCAGGATCGACGACGTCCTGTTGGCGGCGCTGGGTCGGGTCCTGTCCGACTGGACCGGATCCCACCGGATCCTCGTCGAGAAGGAGGGGCACGGTCGCGAGGACCTGTTCGAGGACGTCGACCTGTCCCGAACGGTCGGCTGGTTCACCACCATCCATCCCGCCCTGCTGGACATCCCGGAGGAGGGAGGCTGGGCCGAGACCGTCGCCGCGGTCAAACGCGGCAACCGCTCGGCCCCGGCCGGTATCGGGTTCGGCGCGCTGAGCCACCTGGCCGACGGGCCCGAGACCGAGCCTTTGCGCTCGAAGCCCGAGGTCCCCGTCTCCTTCAACTATCTGGGACGGTTCGGCGACGCCGGGGAGGAGGGCCTGGTCCGGCGCGCGCTGCCCCTGCCCGCGTGCGACCACGCCCCGGACGAGGAGCGCACCAACCTGCTCGACGTGACCGGCGCGGTCACGGGGGGTCGGATGGAGTTCTCCTGGACCTACTCCACCAACCGACACCGGCGTTCGACCATCGAGCGCCTGGCGGAGGCGTTCGTCGACGCCCTGGGCGAACTACTGCGGGCCGCGCCCCGGCGCCGCACCCGACCGGCGGCGTCCCGTACCCGCACCGAGTGAGGACCGCGCGCCTTCGGCGTTGAACGCGGACACCACGACCACCACGACCGGTAACACCACGAGAGGAAGAACCCCACCATGAGCAACCCGTTCGAGAACGACGACGCCCAGTACCTCGTCCTGGTCAACGCCGAGGGCCAGCACTCCCTGTGGCCCTCCTTCGCGGAGATTCCCGAGGGATGGGACATCGCCCTGGAGGCGACCTCCCGAGCAAGCGCGCTGGAGTACGTCGAGGAGAACTGGACCGACATGCGCCCGGCCGGCCTCGTGGCCGCCCTGGAGGGCTGATCCGGCCGGCCCGAGGGCCGGGAACGCGCACGAACGGGGGTGACCGCATCGGCGGTCACCCCCGTTCTTCACCGCCGGCGGGGTCGGCGTCCACTCAGGCCGACTCCACCAGCGCGACGGAGCGTTCCCGGGCCTCGGCGTGTTCCAGTAGGGCCAGACCGAAGGCGGTGACCAGGTGACGGGCACGGTTGCCCTCACGGGTGGTCGTGATCAGGCCGGCACGACGCAGCGCCGCCGTGTGCTCGCTGATGGAGGTGGGCGACACGTACAGATCCTTGGCCAGTCGACCGGTCGAGGCGGGCACGACCAACGCGGCCAGGACCGCGGTCCGGGTCCGCCCGATGAGTCGTTCCAGACTCTCCCGTGAGCGGCCCCGCTCCAGGAGCGAGTCCAGGGAGTCGCCCGGACCGAGTGCCGGAAACAGGACGACGGTGCGCGGACCCTCGGTACCGCTCCATCGCGCCACGCGCGGTTCGGGACCCACGAACACCGAGGGCATCAGCAGGAGCCCGTCCTCGCGCGCCACGAACTCGCGTTCGATGCCGTCGTCCACGAACAGCCCGCCGTCCTCCCAACGGCACCGGGAGCCCAGCGAACCCAGCGCGACGGCCACGCCGTGCGAGACGATGCGGTCGCCGAGGAGCCGGGCGGCCCGGTGCCCTCGGGCCTCGATCTGTCTCCGGTAGGGCTCGACCGCGGCTTCGGACACCGTCTCCAGGGTGCGCAGCACCCGTCGCAGACCGGTGGGGGAGGTCTCGGCGCACGCGGTGGCGCTCGGCAGGTCCGACACGACCAGGGCGCGGGCCTCCGCCAACGCACCGTGGGTCAGACGGGCGTGGGCCAGGTGGGAGCGGGTCAGGCGCACCCACTCCGCCCCGCCCCGAGGAGGCGTGGACCCCAGGAGGGGCACGAGGGCCTGGGCGGCCTCGGCCAACACTGGAAGTTCGGCCCGGACCCGGACGCGGGCGGTGCCGCGTCCGTCCAGCAGGATTCTCGACATACCGTCACACCTTTCATCCACTCGGCCGTTCATCCGGTACACGTCGGAGCCACGTCACCGGACTCTTCGCAGATAGGCGCGGAGCGCCAGGGGCAGGAGCACCGCGTGCCCGACGACCACCGCGAACAGACTCACCAGCAGTGGCCGCGCCACGGGACCACCGACCATCAGCCCACGCACGGTGTCGACGAAGTAGGTCACCGGGTTGACGCCGACCCACAGCTCCAGCCAGTGGGGCATCGTCTCCGGGTCGGCGAAGATGTTGCTGCCGAAGGTCAGCGGCAGGACGACCGCCATCGCGATCCCCGGGACGGCCTGTGGGCTGGCCGCCACCATCCCCACCAGCACCGACAACCAGCACAGCGTCAACCCGAACACCACGACCAGCACGAACGCGAAGAGGGCGGACAGGGGGTCGGTCTGCACACGAAAGCCCAGCGCGAAGGCCAGGGCGAGGAGCACGGCGACGGCCACCACGTAGCGGATGACGTCGCCCAGGACCGCGCCGACCAGCGGAGCCGAGCGCGCGATGGGCAGGCTGCGGAAACGGTCGAACACCCCCTTGGAGATGTCCGTGCTCAAGGCCATGCCCGTACCGATGCTCGCGTACATGGTGATCTGCACCATCAGGCCCGGCACCAGGGTTTGGAGGTACTCCTGCCAGGTGCCCGAGATGGCCCCGCCGAACAGGAACACGAACACCAGCAGGAACAGCACCGGTTGGATGACCGTGTCGATGAGGGTGGCCGGCGTGCGCACCACGTAGCGCAGGTTGCGTTTGGCGAGAGTGAGGCCGTGGGTGAGACCGAGTAACAGGCCGATCCGCTCCGGTCGGGTTCGGACGACGGTGGTCCGGGGCGCGATGGTGGCGGTCATACGGTGCTCTCCTCGGCGTGGGCGTGGGTGCTGCGACCGGTCAGGGACAGGAAGGCGTCGTCCATGCTGGGCAGTCGTGTTCCCAGCTCGTCGGTGGCGATCGCCTCTTGGTCCAATCGTCGGACCAGGGCCGCCAACAGGACGGTGTCGTCGGCGGGCGCGGTGATCGTCGTGTTGTCCTCGTGGACGGAGGGCGCGAACCCGAGGAGCTCGGTCAGCAGGCCGACCACGCGCTCGGTGTCGGCCTGGTCGACGGTGCGCACGTGCAGGGTCTGGGAACCGGTCCGACGTTTGAGCTCCTGGGGTTCGCCCTCGGCCACCACACGGCCGTGGTCGATCACGGTGACCCGGTCGGCCAGTTCGTCGGCCTCCTCCAGGTACTGGGTGGTGAGCAGGATCGTGGTCCCGTCCTCGGCCAGTTCTCGGACGGTCCGCCACAGCCCGTTGCGGCTGCGGGGGTCCAACCCCGTGGTGGGCTCGTCCAGGTAGAGGACCTGGGGGCGGCCCACCAGACTCGCGGCGAGGTCGATACGGCGCCGCATCCCCCCGGAGTAGGTGCGCACCGGTCGGTCCCCGGCGTCGGTGAGGTCGAACCGCTCCACCAACTCGACGGCACGCGAGCGGTACTCCCGGGTCGACAGACGCAGGAGCTGTCCGATGAGCTCCAGGTTCTCCCGTCCGGTCAGTTCCTCGTCCACCGAGGCGTACTGACCGGTCAGGCCGATGATCCCGCGTACGGCCACCGGGTCGTGCAGGGCGTCGTATCCGGCGATGGTCACGGTTCCCGCGTCCGGTCTGAGCAGCGTCGCCAGGATGCGGACCATGGTGGTCTTGCCCGCGCCGTTGGGGCCCAGGACACCCAGGATCGACCCGGTGGGGACCTCCAGGTCCACTCCGTCCAGGGCGGTGGTGTCACCGAAGCGCTTGACCAGGCCGGTGGCCCGGATACAGGTGGTCATGGCTTGCCTCCTCGTTCTTGGAGACCACCGTTCCAAGCCGAGCGGACATCGCGCGGACATCGCGCGGACACCGGTGTCCGCGGGCGTGGCGGGAGCGGGAGGCACGGCCCCCGCCACGGCTACTCGCGCACGTTGACGGTCTCCACCGGTGGTGTCCGCAGGGCGAGCCGGACCGGCAGCATGACCGAGAGGACACCCAGCGCGCAGGCCCCGCCCACCACACCGACGTAGACGAGCGGCGAACCCGGCGGGACCGGGGTACCGAGGAAGGCCATGCTCAGCACGGTCAGTGGAACGAGCGCCGTCACGGTGCCGATCAGGGTGGCCAGAACGGCCGCCACCGCGGCCTCGCCGCGCATGGCGCGGAGGACCTGGCCGCGGGTGGCCCCGACCAGCATCAGGAGCGCGAACTCGCGTGAGCGGGCCGCGGTGGACATCACCAGGCTGTTCACCACCGCGATCGCGATGTAGGCCAGGATCACGCCCAGCCCGACCAGGTTCACCCAGGCGCTCAGGTCCGCCTCCGCCCTGGCCCCGTCCGCGAATCCCCGCCGGTCCGACGTGTCCAGGGTGGGGTGCTCCTCGGCGAAACCGGCCAGCGCCACCGACAACTCATCGTCCGAGGTTCCCTCGGCGGCGTTCACCAAGGCACGGGAGGGAGGACCCGTGTGCCCCTCCAGGACCTCTTGGGGCAGCAGCATCCCCGCCAGCCCCAGGCCGCGTTCGTAAGTGGCGACCAGACGCAGGGTTCGTTCCCGCCCGTCGCCCAGCACCACCTCCACCTCATCGCCCACGGACGCCCCGAGCAGCGCGGCGCCCGACGTCTCCAGCGCCACCGCTTCGGTGGTGAGGTCGTCCAGGCTCCCCTCCGTGACGCCCGGGTCCAGCGTGTCCGCGACCGACCCGGGGGCGACCCCCAACGCGGTGAAGGTGGCCACGTCGGGGTCGCCGAACACCGAATAGGGCACGAACACCCCTGTCTCGTGCAACGGCGCGACGGTACCGGTCTCGGGCAGGGCGTCCAGTTCCGCCAGGACCCCTGCCCCCATTCCTCCCGACCCCTGTTCGACCACCAGGGCGTCGGCCGTCACCCCGGCCTCGGTCTGTTCGGTCACCGCGGCCGAGAGCACCGTCTGCGTGTACACCATGGACACCGTGACCCCGATCGCCAGGACCAGGGGGGTCAGGACCGTGGAGAGCCGTCCCGTCTCCGCGGCGCTGTTCTCTGCCGCCAGGAAACCACTGGCCCCCATCGCGCGCAGTGGCCGAGTGATCAGGGACACCAGGGGCACGAGGAGGAACGGTCCGCTGAACGCCACACCGATCACCAGCAGCAGGGTCGCGCTCCCCGTCCCGGCCGCGCCGGCGTCGTTGCGCAGTGCGACGGGGGCCATCGCCGCGCCGGCTCCCAACACCAGGCACACCAGCCCGGCGGTGATCCTCCAGCGACCGGGCGCGCGCCGAGCGGCGGACGATTCGCGCAGGGCCTCCACGGGGTCGGCCGTGGCCGGCCGCGCGGCGGCGACCATACCGCCCACCAGAGCGGTCAGGACGGTCGCGAGGACGGCGCCGACGGCGGGGAGCGGTCCCAGGACCAGGGGCAGGTCGGCCGGGAGCACACCGAGGGACACGAACGCTTCGCGCATCGTCTCCGCGATCAGGAACCCGGGCAGGCAGCCCAGGACACCGGCGACCAGGGACAGCAGCAGGACCTCCGCGCCCACCATGCGCAGCACCTGCGTCGGAGTGGCGCCTATGGCCCGTAGGGCGGCGAACTCGCGTTTGCGGGTGTCGATCGACAGAGCGAGCGTGCCGGAGACCACGAACAGCGCGATGAGCACCGCCAACCCACCGAAGGACGTGGCGATGAGCAGTAGTAGCCCCCGTGCCTGGTCGAGGTCGGTGAACTCCGCCTGCTGGGTGAGGGCACCGGTGTAGGCGACCGTTTCGACGTCATCGGCGGCCGTCTCCAGGGCGGCGGCGACCGTTTCGGGGTCGGCTCCCCGCTCCATGAGCACGCCCACCGTGTCGTAGGCCTCGGGATCGGTGGCCAGGTGCCGGGTCTCCTCGGAGGAAAGGAACAGGGTGCCCTGTCGTCCTCCATCACCGGAGGCATGGGTGACCAGGCCGCTCACACGGTAGGAGCGGGGTTCGGCCTCGTGCACGACCTCCACCGGGTCACCGACGTCCACCCCGAGCTCGGCGGCCAGCGTGGTCTCCAGGGCGACCTCGTCGGTCCGCACGGGCTCCGTGCCCTCCGTGACCTCGAAGGGGCCCAATGGTGCGGTGGCCCAGTCGTGTCCGGTCACAGGGATCGGGTCCACGCCGTCCTGCGGGGAGCGCACGGCCGGCGTCAGGTGGTGGTCGCCGATCGCCGCCGCCACCCCGTCCACGTCGCCGAGGGTCTCGACCAGGTCCGAGGGCAGACGCACGGGCTCGGTGAGTCGGGGCAGGAAGGCGAGGTCCGTGTCGGGAAGGGCCACCCTCTCCTGACCCCCGACCACCGCGTCCGCCGCGGCGTAGCGGTGAGGGGACACCGAGGCGCGCAGACCCGACTCGACCAGCACACCGGAGGCCACGAGCAGGGCGGATCCACAGAAAAGGGCGATGAAGGCTCCCACGAAGGAGCCCTTGCGGGCACGCAGGGTCTTCCACGCGATGTCCAGCATCACCGGCTCCCCAGGCCGCTCATGCGCTCGGCCACGCTCTCGGGGGTGGGGGAGTGGAGGGAGTCGGCGATGAGACCGTCCGCGAGGAAGAGCACGGTCCGGGCATAGGACGCGGCGACGGGGTCATGGGTCACCATGAGGACGGTCTGGCCCAGGGAGTCGACGGTGGAGCGCAGCAGTTCCAGCACCTGCGTGCCGGTGTGGGAGTCCAGGGCGCCGGTCGGCTCGTCCGCCAGGATCAGGTCGGGGCGGCCGATGAGCGCCCTGGCGAGGGCCACACGTTGCTGTTGCCCGCCGGAGAGCTCGTTGGGGCGGTGGTGGAGCCGATCGTGGATGCCCACCCGGCGTACCACCTGGTCGGCCCACTCCTGGTCCACGGGTGTCCCGGAAAGTCGCAGCGGCATCGTGATGTTGTCCTGCACGCTCAGCGCGGAGAGCAGGTTGTAGGCCTGGAACACGAACCCCACGCGCTCGCGTCGCAGACGGCTGAGGGCGTTCTGCGACATCCCCACCAGGCTGGTTCCTCCCAACAGCACCTCGCCCTCGGTGGGCCGGTCGAGGCCCGCGGCGCAGTGCAGGAAGGTGCTTTTCCCGGAGCCGGAGGGGCCCATTACCGCAGTGAAGCTTCCTTTCGCAAGTTCTACGGAAATACCACGAAGAGCGCTCACCTTTCCGGCCCCCGTGTCGTATGTTCTGTGCACGTCAAGCATGCGAAGAGCCGGGGTTGCACCGGGATCAGTTCTGTTCCCCGGGTCGGTATCATGTCCTTTTCTCTTTGTTCGAAACATCTCGTCCTCTCTGAATATCAACGCCGGAATGTTATCATGGGCCTGAAATTGATTTCCCGATTATCGGTCCGGGAGTTTCCTTTTGTCATACGCGGTCGAACTGCGGGAGGGCGCGCGCAAGGGTGCGTGGGATAGCACCCTCTACTGCCTGCGCGCGGGAGCGGGCGCATTACGCTCGTGGCTCCTGATCAGCGCCCTGATCGGGGCCCATGCGCTGGTGGTCGTGTATGTCGGTGTCCGTCTGCGCCGGTGGGTCGCGGCCCCCCTGGTGCGCGGGGCCGCTCGGGACCTCGCCCTGGCCAGGGAGTTTCTGCAAGGCCCGGATCAGCGGGACGAGGTAACCGAAAACCTCCACTGCCCGGACCTGTGGAACGCGATTCGCTGGATGTGCGTCAACGCGCTCCTCGGGTTGTCGTGCGCCGTCATCGCCATCATTCTCGGAATCGGTGTCCTGGTCTCCTTCACCTGTCTGTTCTGGTGGTGGGCACTGCCGACGGAAATGGCGGTGAGCCCCGGCGGTTATCCCGTCGACTCATGGGGGGCGGCGCTCACCACCCCGTTGGTCGGGCTGGCATATCTCGCCCTCAACCGGTATTTCGTGCCTCGGGCGGCCTCGGCTCACGCGCACCTGGCGGGGTGTGTCCTCCTGCGGGCGGGCGCCGGCCGGCTTCGTGACCGGTTGGCCGAAGCCAACCTTCTCCGCCAGGAGGCCTTGGAGGCGCACGGCATGGAGCTGCGCCGGATCGAGCGGGACCTGCACGACGGCACCCAGAACCGGCTCGTCGCCGTCCGCATGCACCTGGGGTTGATCGAGCGTGTGATGGCCAAGGACCCCGAGCGGGCGCGGGAGCTGATGACCCGCGCGAAGGACGCCTCGGAGGAGGCCCTTCGGGACCTGCGCGCCGTGGTCCGCAGCATCTACCCGCCGATCCTCGCCGACCAGGGTCTGGCCGCCGCGGTCTCCTCCTTGGCCTCCCGGTCGGGGGTGCCCTGCGAAATGGAGGTCGGGGAACTGCCCCGGCTCCCGGCGGCCGTCGAGGCCGCGGCCTACTTCGTCGTCACCGAGTCCCTCACCAACGTCGCCAAACACTCCGGTGCCTCCCGGGCCCGGGTCCGCCTCGCGGAGGACGCGTCGACCCTCACCGTGACGGTCGACGACGACGGTGAGGGCGGGGCCGACGAGCACCTGGGCAGCGGACTGTCCGGGATACGCCATCGGGTGGCGGCCTTCGACGGCCGAACCCGCGTCACGAGCCCGCCCGGCGGGCCGACTGTCATCGAGGTGAGGCTGCCGTGCGCGTTCTGATCGCCGAGGACGACGTGTTGCTCCGTCAGGGGCTCGTCCTGCTCCTGGAGGTGGAGGGGTTCGAAGTGGTCGGCGCGGCCGGAGACGCCGCCGAGTTCCACTCGATGTTCGAGGAGCTACGGCCGGACGTCGCCGTCTTGGACGTGCGTCTGCCGCCCGACCACCGCAGGGAGGGCCTCGACATAGCCGCGCGGATCCGCGCCGAGATCCCGGGTTTCCCCATCCTCGTCCTCTCCGCGCACGTGGAGGACGGATACGCGAGCGAACTGCTCGCGGACAGCCACGGTATCGGCTACCTGCTCAAGGACCGCATCGGTGAGGTCGCCGAGTTCTCCGACGCGCTCAGACGCGTGGCCGGGGGCGGGGTGGCCCTCGACCCCGAAGTGATCGCCCACCTGCTCAGGACGCGGTCCGGGAACGACCCTCTGGAGAGTCTGAGCCCCCGTGAGAAACAGGTGCTCGCCCTCATGGCCGAGGGGCACGACAACGCCAGGATCCGTGACCTCCTCGACCTGTCCACCCCCACCGTGGGCAAGCACATCGGCTCGATATTCACCAAGCTCGGTCTCACCGAGGAGGGGAGCAACCGCCGGGTGCGGGCGGTTCTGGCCTACATCAGGGGGTGAGGTCCCGTTCCCGGAGACCGGTCGACACCGTCGGCGCCCAGCCGCTCGCGCAGCTCCTCGGTGAGGCGACGCACGTAGGGGTTGCCCAGATCGGGGCGCCCCCGCGCACGCGACGCCCGATCCAGGGCGTCGGCCGCTCCGGCCGGATCGCCTTCGGCCAGCAGGACCCGGGCCTCCAGTTCGGTCACGCGCGCCCTGGCCTCGGTGCCGGCGAGGGAGTCCGCGAACGCCCCCGCGCGCGCCCATGCCGCGCGGGCCCGGGGCGGGTCGTCCTCGGCAAGGGCGAGGGAGACCTCCCGACACAGCAGCTCGGCCCGCAGGTAGTCGACGTCCACCAGGGCGCCGTCGAGCAACTCCCGCGCCCGGTCGAGCAACTCACGCGCGTGCGCGTGGTGTCCTCGGGCGAGGGCGGGCTCCACCAGGCCGAGCACGCACAGGATCCGATGTTCGATGGCGACGGGTTCGGGGTCGTCCCACACTCCGCGCAGCACACGCTCGGCCTCGTCGAACCGCTCCGCACGCACCAGTTCCCCGCCGAGTTGGAGCAGGAGTGATACGGGCGGGGCCAAGGAGCCCAAGGAACGCTCCAGGACGAGGGCCCGACGCAGGTCGCTGACGGCCCCGTCGTTCTCTCCGCGCGCGGACCGGTAACCGGCGAGCGCTGCGGTGAGCTGCACGGTCGTCCACAGGTCGCCCAGGTCGCCGAAGGACTCCGCCGCCGAAGCGGTGAGCCGCTCGGCGAGGGCGGCGTCCCCATCGCCCTCGGCGGCGAGGGCGGCGGTGGCCAGACCCGCCGCACGCACCCAGGGGTGCGCGTGGTCGCGGGACGCCTCGGCGTCCGCGCGTACGCCCGCGTGGTCCCCGGTCATGAGCCGGTGCTTCGGGGCGATCATCGCGAGCGGGGGATACTCCGCCAGGGCCTCGGGGGTCAGCGCGAGGCCGGACTCACGGGGCGGGGGCACGCCCGGTCCGGGGACGGGCAGGATGGCGCGCACCGCGGGGAACACCGCTCGGGCGGTGGAGGGGAGCTCGTCCGCGGAGTCGGACAGTTCGTCCAGTCGGCGGGCGGCCTCCTCGTAGCGGCCGCGCACCACCCAGTACCAGCACAGCGCCAGCGCGATCCTGGCCGCGGGCCCCGTTTCCCCATGACGTACCAGGTGGCGCATGCTCTCCACGAGATTGCCGTGCTCCTCGTCGAGTAGCTCCAACGCCTGTCCCTGGTCCGGGCCGATCAGCCGCCGGGAGGCGTCCTCCGCCAGGTCGGTGAAGTATCGCGCGGCCGCGTCGCGTGTCCGCCGCTCCTCGCCGCTCTCGCGCAAGCGCTCCTCCAGGTACACACGGGGTGTCTCCATGAGACGGTGCCGCACCCCGGACCCGGGTGACTCCGTGACCTGGACGAGGGACCGGTCGACCAGGGAGGCCAGGAGGTAGGGGACCTCGGCGCGGGCGAGACCCTCGCACACGGCCTCGGCGGCGGAGACCGTGGAGCCGCCGGGCAGGATCGACAGTCGGCGCGACACCAGGCGTTCTTCCTCGGTGAGCAGGTCCCAGGTCCAGTCGAGCACCGCGCGCAGGGTGCGGTGTCGGGCGTTGTTGGCCCGGCGGGCACCCGCGAGCAGTTGGAAGCGTTCGTCCAGGTGCCGGGAGATCTGGTGGACCGTCATCGAGCGGATCCGGGCCGCGGCCAGTTCGATGGCCAGCGGTAGCCCGTCCAGACGATGACAGATCTCGGACACCGCCTCGGCGTTGTCCTCGTTCACCGTGAAGCCGGGCCGGGCCAGGGCGGCCAGCTCGGCGAACATCTCCATGGCCTCCGAACCCTCGGTGTCCAGGGCCTCCACCCGAACGAGGGCTTCTCCGCCGACGGCGAGGGGCTCGCGGCTGGTCGTCAGCATGAGCAGGTCCGGGCAGTGGGAGAGCAGCCTTTCGGCCAGGTTCGCCACGCCTTCCACCAGGTGTTCGCAGTTGTCCAGGACCAGCAGCGTGGGCGCCGTCGACAACGCGGAGACGACCCGGGTGAACCGGTCCGGTCCGGGGGGAACGGCCGCCGAGCCGCCCAGGACGCCGGCGAGCGTCTCGATCAGGCCGTCGTCCTCGCGCAGGGGGGCCAGTTCCACGAAGCGCACACGCGTTTCCGAGCCCTGGGAGGAGCAGTACTCGGCGGCGAGCCGCGTCTTACCGACCCCGCCCGGGCCGATCAGGGTCACCAGCCGGGTTCTGTCGAAGGCGGATCCTATGGTGAAGAGCTCGTCGCTCCGACCGAAGAACCGGGTGAGGTAGGGGTTCACCCATTCCCTGGGGCGTACGGAGGCGCGGTCCCGCAGCAGCTCCTGGTGCAGTTCGCGCAGCCAGGCGGAGGGGTCGGTGCCCAGTTCACGGGACAGGGCCGAGCGCAGCTCCTCGTAGACGACGAGCGCCTCCCCGCCCCGGCCGGTGGCGTGCAGAGCCTTCACCAGCAGGCCGTGGCAGCGTTCACGGAGGGGGTGGTCGGCGCACAGGGAGCGCAGCTCCGGCAGGACGGTGGGAGCCTCACCCAACCGGAGGGCGGCGTCGGCACGGTCCTCGACCGCGCTCAGCCGCAGTTCCTCCAGCCGCAGGGCGTTCTGGCGGGCGAAGTCCGCGTCCACACCGCCCAGGGCGGTACCGCGCCACAGGCCCAGGGCCTGGTCCAGGACGGACGCCGCCCGCTCAGGCGAGTGTTCGAGCAGGCGGGTGCCCTCCGCGCACAGCCCGGTGAACGCGTGGAGGTCGACCTCCTCGGAGGTCAGGTCCAGACGGTAGCCGCCCGAATGCGCGTCGGGGCCGATCTCCAGGCCATGTTCGTGCAGGCTGCGGCGGGTTCGCGAGACCAGACGCCGCAGGGTGTGCACGCCTCCGTCGGGCGGAGTCCCGTCCCATAGGTCGTCGAGGAGAGTGTCCACCGGGACGGTTCGTCCGGGGGACAACGCCAGTCGGGCGAGTAGTGAGGTGGCACGTCCGCCCACCACGGACAGGCGTCGGCCCCGGTCGTCTCGCACCTCGAAGGGACCCAGCATCGCGACTCGCACGCTGGACAATCTCTCAGAGCCCGCCGCCGCCGCACAAGGCGACCGCACTCCCGGCGCCGGCACCGGCAGGGGTGCCGCGTCGTTTCGACGAACGTCGGGCCCGCGTACCCCCCCTACCGGCGAGCGTTGGGAGGTGATGGATGTTCGGCCGTGACCAGGGGGTCGGGAGGACGGGTCCCGCGAACGCACGTCCCGCATCCGGCGGTCCTCCGCGCCGCCCGACCGAGGCCGCCCCTCGGAGCCCGTGGCCCGGGAGGGCGGACCTAGGATCCGTCGGTGCGGAGCAGGTGTCGACGGTCGATCTTCCCGTTCCGGTTCAGTGGCATTTCCTCCACCGTCACCAGCCGGGACGGGATGAGGGCCGACGGCAAGACGTCGGCCAGGTGGCGGCGCACGTCGCCCAGGTCGATGGCCGCCCGTCCCTCGGCGTACTGGATGTAGGCGACCAGGGACTGACCGCCCGTGGCGGTGTCCACGTCCACCACGACGGCCCTCACCGCCTCGTGGGAGGACAGCGCCGTCTCCACCTCACCCGGCTCGATGCGCAGCCCGTTGACCTTGATCTGGTCATCCATGCGCCCCAGGAACTCCAGTTCCCCCTCGGGGGACCAGCGCGCACAGTCACCGGTCCGGTAGAGACGACCACCGTCCGGTGACCACGGATCGGGGACGAACCGCTCGGCGGTGAGACCGGGGTGGCCCAGGTAACCCCGGGTGACGCCGGCCCCGCCGATCATCAACTCCCCGGGCACGCCCACCGGCATCGGGTTGTGATGGGCGTCCATCACGTACGCCCGGTGATTGGCCACCGGGGACCCGATCGGCGTCCGCCTCTCCTGCGAACCGTTGACGCACAGGTAGGCGACCGTGAACACGGTGGTCTCCGTGGGCCCGTACTTGTTGTAGACGGTTCGGTATCCGTTCTGCAAGGCGGACACCACGTCCCCGGTGAGGGCCTCACCTCCGACGTTGATCATGCGAAGGTGGGGCAGGTCATCGACGTCCAGCAGCCGGGCCACCGCCGTGGTGATCTCCAGGAAGGTCACCTTCTCCAGACGCATCAACTCCACGAGTGCCTGAGGATCCAACAGGACACTCCTCGGCGCCAGGACCAGCGTCGCGCCATTGCACAGACCGGCGAAGAAGTCGACCACGCTCACGTCGAAGCACGGGTTGGAGTACTGCAGGACCCTGTCGCCCGGACCGACGCCATAGGACCGGCGGTTGCATTCCACCATGTTCACCACCGAGTCATGCTGGACCAGAACCCCCTTGGGCAGACCAGAGGACCCCGAGGTGTACAGCACGTAGGCCAGGTTCTTCGGCGTGACCTCGACCTTCGGGTCGTCAGCGGGCGCCGCACGGAGGGTTCGCTCGACGGCGGGGGAGTCCACGCACAGCGGCAGCACCTCGTCCGGAAGCGACTCCGCCAATGCCATGGTGGTCACCACCACCGAACACGCGCTGTCGCGGATGATCCCGGCGATTCTCTCGGCGGGATGGTTCGGGTCCAAGGGAAGGTACGCCCCGCCCGACTTGAGGATTCCCATGATCGTTCTGGGTAGTTCGAGGCCGCGCGGAAGCAGCATTCCGACGACGTGTTCACGGCCCACCCCCAGACGACGCAGGTGGAAGGCCAACCGGTTGGCGCGCGTGTTCAGCTCCGCGTAGCTCAGTTCGTCGTCGCCGAACCTGGCGGCGGGGGTGTTCGGTGCCTTCGCGACCCAATACTCGAACAACTCGTGCAGGCATTTACCGGTGACGTCCGAGTAGTCGACGGCGGTGTCGTTCCATCCGGACACGGACCGCTTGTACTCGCCGGCGGAAAGGATCGGCAGCTCACTCCAGCGTGTGCCCGGCGCTGCCAGACCCGCCGCCACGAAGCGGGTGAGCCGGCCGGAACGCCGATCGCCCCACACGTCGCCGAGTTTCCCCGGCCGACACCGGACCAGGAATTCGTACCCGTCGTCCGGTCCGGGCAGTGGCTCGATCCGGGCCAGTGCGTCCCCATCCTGTTCGTCGTCCGGCGCGAGGTCCGTCTCGAACCGAATCGGGTACGCGTTCTCCGTGATCGCCGCCTTCTTCCAGAACCCGTCCGTATGGAACGCGGCCCGTTCGAGGAGTTCACCGAAGGTCGGATCGTCATCGGTGCGCACTCGCACGATCAATGGCTCGTCCGCGACCTCGTCCTTGGCGGGGAGCAGGTCGACACGTACCTCGGAGACACCGGTGACCCGGGCCAGAACCCCCACGAGACCGGCGATCAACACCCTGGGAGGAACGGCCCAGGATTCGGGTTCCGCTGATGCGTCGCTCATAGTGTCGCTCCATACCGAGGGTGAGTGCGCCTGATGTGGTCCATCGTCCGGAAGAGCATTCTCGCGCAGGGGAGGGCAGGTGCGGCATCGGGGTTTTCCCCTACTCCCGTGGCGGCGCGCACGTCGAAAGACTGTGCGGAACGTCGGCCGATGGTGGACGTACGCGCATCGGGAAGAAGAGACGATCATGGTCGAAGACGGAGAGATCGAGCGGCGTCTGGAAAGACTCGATCCCCGACAACGCGAGGAGTTCCTACGACTACTGAGGGAGCGCCGCCGTTCCGGGACGGTGCCCTCGGTCCGTCGCCCCGAACCCGGGAGGTCGGCGACGCGAACCGTCGTCCCCATGAGGAAGGGCTCCGACGGGACACCGATCATCTTCGTCCACGCGGTCAACGGCACGGTGCTGCCCTACCTCCGGCTCGTCGACGTGCTCGCGGCCGGGCCCGCGGTCCACGGTCTTCAGGCACCCGGGATAGAACGGGGCGACGCCGTGGCGAACTCCCTGCGGGAGATCGTCGACGTCCACGTCGCCGCGGTGCGTGATCTCGTCGGTGCCGGCCCATGTCATCTGGTCGGCTGGTCCGCCGGAGGGGTCCTCGCGCACGCCCTGGCCTGCGCCCTGCGCACCGAGGGGATCCGGGTGGACGGGTTGGTCCTGCTCGACAGCCTGCCTCCTGAGGATTCGACCATCGACGGGTCCGCGCTCTTGGCCTACCTCACCGACAGCTTCGCGCTGACCCTGGAGAAGCATCCTCCGGGTCTGGACCCTGATGAGCTGCGTGGACATGACGAGGACACGCGCCTGAGCCTGGCCCTGAACGCCCTGGTCGCCTCCGGATGCGTTCAGGAGGGCGAGCGCGAGGGAGCGCTACGGCGACTGCGGATCGGCCTCGCCCTGATGACCGCGGGCGCGGGCGGCTCGCCCCCCACCTACGACGGCGACCTCCACCTCATCACCGCGGCCGACGGGGTGCCCGGTGCCGAGGCCAGGGCACTCTGGGGCGCCCACGTTCGAGGGCGCGTGTCGCACCGCACCGTACCGGGTGACCACTACGGCATGATGCGGCCCCCCGAGAGCGACCGGCTGGCCGAAGTGCTGGACCGGCTCTTGTCCGGGACGGGGCCGCGGTTTCAAGCAGAACAGGATCGAGGAGTCCACCAGTGAGTACACGATTCCGTCCCGTCACCGATGACGAGATGACCCACGCCTTCGCCTATGAGGTCACCGAACCCATCAGCAAGGTCACCCGCGACCAGTACGAGTTGGAGGCGGAGGGCGCCCATTACCGTCCCGAGTGGACCTGGATCGCCGAACGCGATGGTCGAGTGCTGGCCCGCGCCCTGTGGTGGGGGTTCTCGGACGGGAAGTACCCGCTCGCCCTCAACTGCCTCTCCACGGCCGACGACGTGGAGGACCCGGTCGCGCTCGCGGCCGAACTCCTGGATGCCGGTCATCGGGCCTTCCGCGACTCGGGAGCCCAGGATCTCCCCGACTACCACCTCAAGCTTCCGGTCGGCTGGCGTGAGCGTCCCGACGTGGTGAGCGCCCTCGAATGGCGTCACGCGGCCGCGACCCGGGCCGGGTTGAACATGGAGAACGAGCGCCTGCGCTTCGAATGGACCCCGGACATCGAGGTGGCCGATCCGGAGGGGAGGCTCGTCTATACCCCCGAACCCGACGACGAGGTCTTCGCCGAGGTCTTCCGGAGGGTGGCGGTGGACAGTCTCGACTTCGACACCCGGCAGGAACTCCTCGTCATGAGTCCAGAGCGGCAGGCCCGTGAGGACTTGGAGCTCTACCGTGGCTTTCCGGGAAAGCGCGAGTGGTGGCGTCTCGCGCACACCCCCGAGGGAGAGCTGGTCGGGCTGATCGTCCCCACCCGCAACCCCTACGGTCCGACCATCGGCTACATCGGGGTCGTGCCCGAACAACGGGGCAACGGCCACGTCCGGGACATGCTCGCGGAGACGACCCGCATCCTCGTCACGGAGGCCGAAGCGGTGCACATCTCGGCCGCCACGGACCTGGCCAACAGGCCGATGGCCGCCGCCTTCGAGGCCGCGGGCTACCGGAACACGGAGATCCGGCTCGTGCTGTCACCCTCGCCCGGAGAACAGGGGTGAGCGCCCGGGACCCCCTCCCATGGAGACCGGCACTGGTGCTGTCATCGGTGTTCGCGGTCGGTCTCCTCAGCCTGATCCCCCTACTACCACCCGATCCGCTCCCGGCCACCGCGAGTTCCGAGGAGTTCTCGGCGGATCGGGCGAGCGAACACATCGAGCGGATCGCTGAGCGCCCGCGTCCCTCCGGAACGCCGGCGGCCGCCGATACCAGGGCCTACCTGACCGGTGAGTTGGAGGATCTGGGCCTGGAACCCGAGGTCCTGACGGCGACGGTGGAGCGGGACCTGACGTTCACACCACACGTCGTGGGCAACGTCGCCAACGTGCACGCCGTCCTCCCCGGCACGGGAGACGGGGGGCGGGTCCTCCTGGTCGCCCACTATGATTCCGTGCCCATCGGCCCGGGAGCCACCGACAATGGCATGGGCGTGGCCATTCTCTTGGAAGTCGCCCGAGCACTCACCGAGGGGCCCGCGCCGTACAACGACGTGGAGTTCCTCTTCACCGACGCCGAGGAATCGGGCCAGTTGGGCGCCCGGGCCTTCACCCTCGACCCCGAGGTCGCGGGTGATCCGGACCGGACGGTGGTCCTCAACATGGAGGCGCGCGGCACGAAGGGGCCGGCGCTCATGTTCGAGGCCGGGGACCGGGCCGGGGCGTTCGTTCCCGCGCTGGCCGAATCCACGCCCTTCGCCGGTTCCTTCTCCGACGGCGTCTACCGTGTACTGCCCAACAACACCGACTTCACGGTCTTCTCGGAAGCCGGGTACACGGGGATGAACTTCGTCATCCTCGGAGGATCCGCGCGCTACGACACCCCTCTCGACGACCTGGGGTCATTGGACGCGCGCAGTCTTCAGGACATGGGGGACACGGCGCTGGCCACCACGGCCGCGCTGACGGAACGGGATCCGGCCCTGGAGGATGGTGGGGACATCACGTACCTGACCGTGTTCGGTGTCCTCGTGCACTACCCGATCGCCCTGGCGTACGTACTCGGCGCCCTCGCGGTCGTCGGCACGGTCGCCGCCCTGTGGTTCACGCGCCGGGCAGGACTGCTGAGCCTGGCGGAGGTCCTGCGAACCGCCGCCGGGTACACGGTTCCGTTGGCGGTGGCGGCAGGACTGGGGGTGATGGCGTGGTGGTCGGGCGTTGCCGTGCGACCGCACTTCGAGAACTTCCCGTTCGGGGACACCTATCGGCCGGCCCCGGTCCTGGTGGGGCTGGTCCTGCTCACCCTCGTGACATGTGGGGTGTGGGCGGGCCGGGTTCGACGGCGGCGTGGGGACCCGGCCCTGTTGGCGGGGGCCCTGGTCTGGTTCTGTGCGCTCACCGTGATCCTCACGGTGGCGGCGCCCGAGGCCGCATACCTGTTCACCTGGCCGGCGATGGCCGGGGCGGCGGGGCTCGCCCTGGCGGCGCGGACCGAGGAGGGCTCGCCCCCGCGGTCCTTCGCCCTGGCCGCGGGAGCCCTGGTCTCGATGGTCCTCTTCCCGCCCGTCGTGGCCCTGTTGTTCCCCACCGTCGGACTCGCCCTGGCCCCGGTGGTGTTGGTGGTGTTGGTCCTGGCGTTGCTTCCGCTGATGCCCCAACTCGGTCGGTGTCGCGGGAGACGACCGTCGAAGGTCGTGACGGGGGCGGTGGCCACGGCCGCGGTGGTCGTGATCGCGGTGGGCTTCGTCGTGGACGGTGTGGACGAAAAGCATCCCGCCCAGTACAACCTGCACTACGTCTACGACGACGACACGGGACGGGCGGTCTGGTTGAGCCCCAACGCCGCGGGCTCGCCCTGGCTCGACCAATACGTCGTGGGGGAACCGCAGGACGTCGAGGACACCTTTCCGGCCTTGTACCTGCCAGAGGGATATAGAAGCGGTCCGGCGCCCGTGGTCGGTCTGCCGATCCCCCGGGCCGAGGTCGTCGACTCCCACGAACTCGACGACGACCTGCGCGAGGTGCGCGTGCGCCTGACCGCGGGGGGAGAGCGCACCACCGTACTGTCCCTGTACTCCACGACCGGCCCCGACCGACTGGAGCGGGTCGCCGTCGACGGAGTCGCCCTCTCCACCGCCGTGAACCGGCCGGACACCCACACGGGATGGGACTGGGGGTTCCACTTCGTCGCCCCAGGTGACGGCGTGGACCTGACGTTGGTCGTGCGTGGCGAGGAAGATCTACCGCTGCGGCTGCTCGCATACACCGCCGACGTGCCACGGGACGCCCTGGGTGACCCGAAACCGGCCACGGTGACCTGGTCCGCGGGTGGTTTCGGACGCGGTATCGCGGCCGTCACCAGCGAAGTCTGACCCGGTCAGGGAATCCCCCGACTACAGGCGCCCACAACGGAACGCGAAGGTCGTGGGTATGGAGAACAAACAGAACCCGTCCCCCCGGACGCTGGCGCTCTGGAGCGCTCCACGGGCGCGGTCGACCGTCTTCTTTCGGGCCATGGTCGAGCGTGGGGACCACATCGGACTGCACGAGCCGTTCTGCAACATCATGGACTTCGGCGCCACCACCGTCGAGGGCCGGGAGGTCCACACCCACCGCGCTCTCGTAGGGGCGATCCGGGATCTCTCCAAGCGTCGACCGGTGTTCCTCAAGGACACCACGGACCATCGTTACCAGGAGGTCCTGGAGGACGCCGACTTCCTACGGGAGGTCGTGCACACCTTCCTCGTTCGTAGTCCCGAACAGATCGCGGCCTCCTACTTCGCCCTCCGACCGGAGATGGGGGAGGGCGACATCGGGCTGATCCAGCTCCACGAACTGTACGAGGCCGTGATCGACGCGGGTGGTCGGGCGATCGTCATCGACTCCGAAGATCTCGTCCGTGCTCCCGCCCGCACCCTGTCCGCCTACTGCCGGGAAGTGGGGATCGCCTACGACCCCGCCGCACTGGAGTGGGAGCCCGGCGGCCGTCCCGAATGGGAGCGGTCCAAGCGCTGGCACGTCGGTGCCAGCGAGAGTTCCGGCATCCACGGGACCGTCACCGAGTACGCGGACACGGTGGACAACAATCCCATGCTGGCCGCGTTCAGCGACCACCACCGTCCGGCCTACAGGGCCCTGCGGGACCGCAAGCTCGTCATCGCCTGACCCTCCTCATCCCTCACCACGCCGAACAAGGAGTCCCCCATGTCCATCCAGCTGGACACGATCTCGGCCGATGCCTTGGCACAGGAACGCTTCCAGGTTCGAAAGAAGGAGATCCAGGACCTGATCTCCGGTCACGTCGTCGGTGACCCGCTGCCCCGAATCGACTACACCGAAGAGGAGAACCTCCTCTGGGAGGAGGTCGTGGGCAAGCTCAAGAGCGTGCACCGCTCCACCGCGTGTGCCCGATACCTCGCCGCGGCCCAACGCGTCGACCTGGGCCTGGGCCGCGTTCCCTCCCTCCCCGAACTGTCCGAGGAGATCAGCTCGGCCACCGGATTCGGCCTGCTGCCCGCGGGTGACCTGGTGCCGGCCCGGCAGTTCTATGAGGCGTTCGCCGACCAGCGCTTCCACAGCACCCAGTACCTACGCGCGAGCCACACTCCCTACTACACACCCGAACCCGACCTCATCCACGAGTTGGTCGGCCATGCGGTCATGCTCGCCGACACCGGCTTCGCCGACCTCTACCGGTGCTTCGGTGAGACCGCGCGGCGGGTGCGCTCCGAGTCCGGTCTCGATGCCCTCAGCAAGGTCTTCTGGTTCACGATGGAGGTCGGCGTGATCCGCGAGGCCGGAGGTACGCGTGCCTATGGTGCCGCCCTGCTCTCCTCGGTGGGAGAGCTGGAGGGGTTGGCCACCACACCGCTCCAGGGCTTCTCCATCCAGGGCATGCTCGACCAGCCCTACGACATCACCGAGCATCAGCCGGTGCTGTTCGCCGCGGATTCGTTCGAACAGTTGGACGGCGAGATCCGCGGCTTCCTGGAAAAGCTCGCCTGACCTCGGCCCACGTGGTGTGGTGCCGCTCCCGACGAAATCCGGTATCGGCGCCACATCCGTTCACGTCCCGTTCCCAGCCCCCTCTCGGCCGGGCTCCTCCGAGTGGGGGCCGACACGACGATGGGGCCCGGCCACCCACGATCCCGAGGAACTCCGATGACCATGCCTTCGTCGGCACCCACCGCGGTGTTCGTCCCGCGCCCGGTACCCGATCCGGAGCTACGCCTGTTCCTGATGCACCACGCCGGTGGCTCGCACCTGCTCTACCGGGAGTGGCTGCCACATCTCCCCGATGACTGGGAGGTGTGCCTGTTGGAGGCGCCCGGCCGGGGCAGGCTCGCGGGTCGCTCCGCGTTGACGGAGGTGCGGGAGCTCGTCGACCACGTCCGGTCGGCGATCGTTCCGCTGATGGATCGGCCGACGGCCTTCTTCGGCCACAGCATGGGCGCCCTCGTCATCCACGAACTGGTGCGGACGCTGGCCCTTCGAGGGGACCCCCTTCCCTTCTGGGCGGGGCTGTCCGCCTGGTGCGCAGACGTGGCCGAGGAACGGATTCCCGCCCACACGCTGCCCACCTCCGAACTACGGAGCCGTGTCGCGGAGCTCGGTGGGACACCCCGTGAGCTCCTTGAGGACATCCGACTCTGGGAGCTGTACGAGCCGGTGATCCGTGCCGACTTCCAGTTGGTCGACACGTGGGCCCCGGACGGGGGCACACCCTGGCCCGCGGGTGTCACGGTGTCCGTGTTCGGTGGGTCCGAGGACGCCGTCGCCGAACCGGGCGTGCTGCGTGAATGGAGTCACCGCGAGTTCCCGGGCGGACCGGAACCGCGCGTGTTCCAGGGAGGGCACTTCTACTTCCAGGGGAGGGTCGGCGAGGTGGTCGACCACCTCGTGGGAGACGTCCGCGCGGTACTGACCACGAAGGCGCCCTGACCGGCGCGGCGGTGTGATCGTCGGGGTAATGACCGACAGGAATGTCGGAGCCCCCCGTGCCACCGTGAACCTGTCGGAGATTCCGGCGGCGTGACGGGAGACCGCGTCTTCCGCGTCACGTGTGAGATGTGGATCCACACGACCACGAGGAGATGTCCATGAGTGTCACCACAGCGACCCCCCACCGTTCGCTCGCTCCGATCACGGAACGGTGCGTAGAGCGGGTTCGTACGGACGGATACGTCCACGTGCGGCGGTCCGACGTCCTGGAACACCAGGTCGACGCCGCCGACGACGGCTTCCGCTCGGCCTGGAGCGACCTGCCCTTGGACCGGGAGCTGGCCGACGGCGGCACCTACCGGCAGCGTCGGTACGGACGGCTCCGGGTGCGGGTGGAGGACGGCGAGCTCTCGTTCCGGCCCCTTGAGCACACCGACTTCCGACAAGACGTCATCCCGTTGTGGGAGGGCAAGAACCGCAGCTTCGCCCCGATCGGGAACGAGGTACTGCTGCACGCCGGAATGCGCGCCCTGGTCGGATGGGACGCGCGGATGGCCACCAGCCTGTCCGGGGTGACCGACTGGGAGGTCGGCCTGCACGTGGTGCGGATCGTGGCCCGGCCCGGAGCCGAGGGCAACCCCACCCCGGAGGGCCGCCACCGTGACGGCCACATGTACGTGGGCATGCACATGCTGCGTCGGGAGGCCTGTTCGGGCGGTATCTCCACGGTCTACCCGGAAAGCGGTGAGCCGGTCGTCCTCACCATGACCGACCCCCTGGACGCCGTCTTCGTCGATGACGGCCGGGTGACCCACGAGGTATCCCCGATCAACGCGGTCGGCGACATCGCCGGTGTTCGGGACATGTTGCTGGTCGACTTCAACCCCGCGGGCCCGGAGGTCTCCTGATGACCGTCGCCGGCCCCGAGGTGGACCTCCTGCGCGCCCTGGTCGAGACCCCCTCCACCTCGGGGAACGAACACGAGGCCGTCTCCTTCACCGCCCGGTACATGAAGGACCTGGGTTTCCGGGTCCACGTCGACGAGGTGGGCAACGTCCACGGATCGGTCGGGGATCCCACCGCGTTCGAGGTCCTCATGCTCGGCCACATCGACACCGTGCCGGGAGAGGTGCCGATCCGCCGGGAGGGGAACGTCCTCTACGGGCGCGGCACCGTCGACGCGAAGGGACCACTGGCCGCCATGATCTGCGCGGCGGACCGAATCTCGCGTGCGGAGACGCCCATATGCGTGACCGTCATCGGTGCGGTGGGCGAGGAGGCGGACTCACCGGGAGCCCGTCACCTGCTGGGACGGCCCACCCCCGGAGCCCTGATCATCGGCGAACCCAGTGGTACCAACGCCGTGGGCATCGGCTACAAGGGTGTGTTCCGGTTCCGTGTCCGGTTCGTCCGGCCCGCCGCGCACACCAGCTCCGGCCAGGAGACCGCGGTGGAGGCGGCGAGCGCGTTCTGGTCGCTGGTGCGCGAACGAGTGGACAAACGACGCAACTCGCCACTGTTCGACTGTCTCCAGCCCTCACTCGTCCGCCTGACGGGAGACCTGGAGACCGCCGAGGCCGAAATCTCCTGTCGTGTCCCGACGACCTTCGCCCCGGCTGCCTTCATCACCATGCTCGACGAGATCGCCGGTGAGGACGAAGTCGACGTCCTGGAGTTCGTTCCGGCGGTGCGCACCTCACGGGGTAACCCCGTGGCCAAGGCCCTGAGCGCGCAGATCCGGTCTCGGGGTGAGAAACCGGTGGTCAAACTCAAGCTGGGCACCTCGGACTGGAACGTGGTCGGTGCGCAATGGCCGGTCCCCACCGCGGCCTACGGGCCCGGGGACTCAAAGCTGTGTCACACCGATGACGAGCACGTGGACCTCACCGACTACCTCGCCTCCATCGACGTCCTCACCGGTGCCCTGCTCCGGATGTCGGAGGCGATGGAGCGTCCCCTCGTCACGGTGAGTGATGATCATGACAAAAAAGGAGGTCACATCACATGACCACGGATCGACGACCCTTGGCGGTACTCACGTCGAGGGTCCGACTCGAAGAACGCCTGCTCCTCAAGGAGCTGCGCCGACGTGACATCGAGTTCGAGCAGGTGGACACGCGTTCGCTCACCTTCGACCTCGAAACCGATCGCCCACTGACCGTTCCCTACCGAGCCGCGCTGAGCCGGGAGATCTCCCACGTTCGCAACTCCTACGCGAGTCGCATGCTCGAACACGCCGGAATCCCCGTCATGAACAGTGCAAGCGTGATCGACCTGTGCGGGGACAAGCTCCTGACCACCCTGGCCCTGCGCAAGGGCGGGCTCCCCACCATCCCCGCGCTGGTCGGCCTCGTACCGGACGCGGCGTTGGCGGAACTCGACCGGTTCGGTTACCCGGCCGTGGTCAAGCCGTTGACCGGATCCTGGGGGCGCCTCGCGGCGCGCATCCGTGACCACGAACAGGCCGAGTCGGTGTTGGAACACCGCGCGGCGTTCAACGGACCTCAACACCAGATCACCTTCGTCCAGCAATATGTCGACAAACCGGGCCGCGACATCAAGGCGTACGTGTTCGGTGGTGAGGTGATCGGGGCCATCTACAAGGTGCACGACCACTGGCGGACCAACACCGCGCGGGGAGGCCGGGCCGAGCCGTGCCCGCTCACCGACGACCTGGTGAAGCTACTGAAGAGGACGGCGGACGCGATCGGTGAAGGCGTTCTGGGCGTGGACGTCATCGAGGACCGGAGCGGCAGGATGTACGTCAACGAGGTCAACCACACGCCGGAGTTCCACGGGGCCATCGAGATCCTCGGGAGCGACCTGGTCGGCGCCTACGTCGACTACACCCTGCGGAGCCTGGACCTATGGGAGGAGCCGTGAGCGTCCGCCAGGGTGCGGCCGGGGTGCCGGCCGTGCCGATCCCTTGTGATGGACGCGGTGTCGACCTGCCCGCGGCCTCCTACGACTGGATCCGGGTGACGTTGGACGTCGACACCATCGGGGTGGAGACCGTCTGGCTGTACTACGAGGACGGGGTCGAACCCGAATACCTGCACATGACGGCGGTCGGGATCGTACGGGCCCGCATCGCCGTACCCAGGCGGGAGACCCTCGTGGGCCTGCGCCTGCCCCGAAACCCGGGTGTCAAGGTGCTGTCGCTGGAGCCGATCCCCGCCACACGACGCATGGAAGGGATGGAACATGAGTGAGCGACCCGCGATCCTCGGCGGTCGTAGGACGGTCCGTCGAGCGGCGACCACACGAGCCCGCATCGGCTGGCCCGTGGTCACCGACGAGGAGCAGAACGCCGTCGCGGACGTCCTCGCCCGTGGACCGTACACCTCCAATGACGCCGGCCGGGGCGCGGTGTCGGCGCTGGAGTCCGAGTGGGCCGACTATGTCGGCACCCGACACTGCGCCGCGGTCGCCAACGGTACGGCCGCGCTCGAACTCTCCCTCGCCGCCTTGGACATCGAGGCCGGGGGAGAGGTCCTGGTCCCGGCCCTGACCTTCGTCGGGACGGCCGTGCCGGTCGCCCAACGTGGGCTGGTACCGGTGTTCGTCGACGTCGATCCCGTCGACTACACGATCGACCCGGTCGCGGCCGAGGCCGCGATCACCTCGCGTACCCGGGCGATCATCGCAGTGCACCTGCACGGTCTGCCATGCGACATGACCGCTCTGCGCGCCCTCGCCGACAAGTACGGCCTCTACCTCCTGGAGGACGCCGCCCAGGCACAGGGGGCCCTCTACGGGGACAGGCGCGCCGGTTCGATCGGTGACATCAACGCGACCAGCCTCAACGTCGTGAAGAACCTGCCCACCTGTGGGGAGGGCGGTCTGGTCACCACCGACGACGAGCGATTGTACGAGCGCGTGGTGCTGCACCGTCAGTTCGGTGAGGATCTGCGAGCCGGGGAGGAGCGCGATTACCTCTCCCGGGTCATGGCGGGGAACGAGAAGCTCAGCGCGGTCCAAGCGGCGTTCACCTCCTGCCAACTACGGCGTCTCGACACCGACACCGAGCGTAGGGACAAGGTCGTACGTGGATTTCTCGACCGGCTCGCCGAACTGCCGGGAGTGGTCGTACCGCGTGTGCCCGAAGGACGCACCCACGCCTGGCACATCCTGCGCCTACGCTTCGATCCGATCGCCGCGGGCCGTCCGGACCTCGCCCCCGGGGTCTTCCGCGAGATCCTGCGTCGGGCACTGGGAGCCGAGGGGGTGCCGCTACAGCCGTACCAGGTGGTCCCGCTGCCGGGACAGCCGCTCTTCGCCTCCTACGGTCGCCGGATCGAGGACTTTCCGGTGAGTCTGGGGGTCATCGAGGAGACGCTCACCCTCCAGCGTTGGCACCTCAACCCGGAATCCGAGCCGGTGCTGAGTCTGTGCGCGGACGCCTTCGAGAAGGTCTGGGGCCACCTGGACCGCGTGGTCGCTCATTACGGGGACCTGGACTACCGGCCACCCTGGCACAAGGTCACGGAAACGGCGGAGGTGTCCCATGGGTGAGACGACCTCTCGTGAGGACGTGGCGTACCGGGTACGCCGACGCGTCCTGGACATGGGCGCCACCCCCAACGGTGCCCACATCGGTGGAAGTCTGTCCTGCGCGGACATCCTCACTGTTCTCTACCGGGACGTGCTCAGAGTGCGGCCCGACGAACCCGAGTGGCCGGACCGCGACAGGTTCGTACTCAGCAAGGGCCACGCGAGCGCCGCCCTGTACGCGGTCCTCGTGGAGTTCGGCTTCCTCCCCGAAGAGGAACTCGGCACCTACGGCGCTTATGGCAGCCGCCTCGCCGGCCACCCGCTCCGGCGTCTTCCCGGGGTCGAGTTCCCCACCGGATCGTTGGGACACGGACTCTCCCTGGCGGCCGGCGCGGCGTTGGCGGCACGCCGTACCGGTGGCCGAAGTCGGGCCTTCGCCCTCCTCGGCGACGGAGAGCTCCAAGAGGGCTCGATCTGGGAGGCGGTGATGTTCGCGGCCCACCAGGGCCTGGACAACCTGGTCGCCATCGTGGACCGCAACGGTCTCCAGATCACCGGTTCGACCGAGGATTGCGTGGGGCTCGAACCCTTGGCCGAACGGTGGAGCAGCTTCGGCTGGGACGTCGTCCAAGTGGACGGTCACGACATGGAGGCGCTCCACGAGCACCTGACCGGACCACGCACGTCGACCGGCCGCCCGATGGTCTTGCTGGCCGAGACGATCAAGGGCCGAGGAGTCCCCATGTTCGAGAACAAGAAGAAGAGTCACTCCGTGCAGCTGACGGAACGGCTGCACAAGCGTGCGCTGTTCGGTCTCGGAAAGTCGAGGACGTGATGACCGAACGGACCGCGGACACCCTGGCCCCTCCGACCCGGCGAGAGGACGTCGACTGGGCGGATCACTACGCCGTCCCGGCCCGCGAGGTGTACCGACGCACACTCGTCGAACTGGCGGAACGGGACCCCCGGGTGTTCTGTCTGGACACGGACATGGGGGGACTGGAAAGCGGGTTCGCCGAACGGTTGCCGGAACAGTACGTCAACGTCGGCATCGCCGAGATGAACCTCATGGGTGTGTCCGCGGGGTTGGCGGCGGGCGGCCTGCTGCCCTACGCCAACACCCTGTCCGGTTTCGCCACCGCCCGTGCCTGTGAGGCCTTCAAGGTCGACGTGGCGGGCAACGACCTTCCGGTGCGCGTGGTGGTCACCCACGGTGGTGCCTCCTCAGGACACTACGGGCCCACTCACCACGCACTGGACGACATCGCGATCGCGCGGACCCTGCCGAACATGACGGTCGTCGTCCCCTGTGACGCGGCCGAGACGGAACGGGCCGTACGCGCCACGACGGACCTGGAGGGGCCCTTGTTCCTGCGGCTGGGGCGAGCGGCGACCCCGGTCATCGGAGATGCCTCCGCCGAGTTCACCCTGGGCCGAGCCCGTGTGTTGCGGGACGGCGGCGACGTGACCATCGTGGCCGCCGGACCCCACCCGGTCCACATGGCCGTCGAAGCGGCGCACGCCTTGGAGGCCCGTGGCGTCTCCACCCGGGTGCTGAACATGCACACCATCAAGCCCATCGATCGGGAGGCCCTGATCGAGGCGGCCCGGGAGACACGCGGGATCGTCACGGTGGAGGACCACCTGGAGATCGGTGGGCTGGGTGCCGCGGTCTGCGAGGTGGTCTCCACCGAGCACCCGTGTCCCGTACGGCGGGTGGGGTTCCCCGACGCCTACCTGGACTTCGTGGCCGACGAACGCGACCTTCTGACGTACGCCGGGATCAGTCCCGAACGCATCGAGAGGGAGGCGTTGGCCATGGTCCGGCGTTGAGCGGGGCCACGGGTGTCAGGTGTGCCGTGCGAGCCGTACCGAGGGGCTGCGCCACCAGGCCAGTACATCGGGGTGCGACAGCCGGGGCCGACGGTAGGCGCTGAGTTCGTGGACGGGTGCGTCGAAGGTCAAGGCGTCACCGTCCTGGTACGCGGCATCGACGGACAGCGCGTCGAGTATCGGTCGTCGGCCGCTCGCCTCGGGTTCCGGGGACAGGTCCACCCCCACGAACGTCGCGTCCTCTCGCCCGAAGGGGGCGGTGGGCGCGGCCTCGGGGCCGGGGACCTCCTGGACCGGGACCACCGAGCAGAGGGAGCCTCGTGGCACCGACCACCACAGCACCGCCGTTCCCGGTGTGTGCGGAACGGAACAGCGACCGCGCTCCGGGGATCCGGGCCCTCGCTCCATGCGCACCTCGGAGAGGGGCTTGTCCTCGGCTCCGAAATGGCGAACGGCGGTGTAGCCCACCCGGGCGTAGAAGGCCGGGTTGCCGCGTTCCACGACGGCGTCGAGCACGACCCGGTCGGCTCCGGCGGTGAAGGCGGACTCCTCCAGGCGGCGTAGCAGCAGCCTGGCGGTGCCACCCCGGCGGTGCCAGGGGGCCACGGCCAAGCGGCGAACCTCCCAGGCGCCGTCATCGGTCCGTACCGCCCGCACCGCTCCGACCGGACTCCCGCCCACGGCGGCGACCCACAGGTGTGCTCCTCCGGCGAGGTCCTCGTGCAACTCCTCCGGACCGGCGACCGCCCCGTCCGCCACGGGCAGACCGGGGACCAGGTCACCGGCCCGATAGGCGGCACGGGTCAGTTCGGTCACCCGCCGCGCGAGTGTTCCGGTCAGGTCACGTATTTCCGAGACCACCGGTGCGCTGATTGTCTCCATCGTTTTGTCCATGCCTCGAATATAGAGGGGATAGGGAAAATGAAAACCTCAGTGATCGACATTTCGCAGCATTGTAATAATCGGGGAATCCAGCCCCCTGGAACCGTGGGGGAATACGGCTTCAACATCTGGGGCAACACCTTTCCGGCCGAGGAGCTCCCCGCTCCGGGCACGGAGTCCGAGGTCGCCGGTGTGCCCTTCGCGTTCCCCGCCAGGGCGGTGGTGGGCGGAGACAACGTGCGCTGTCGGGGACAGGTCGTCGAGGTGCCTCCCGGCGACTACGACTGGATCTACCTCTTGGGCGCCGCGGAGCGCAGGACCGAGGACCACATCGGTCTCCTCTACGCCGACGGCGCCGAGAGGGCCGAGCACCTGCGCATGTCCGACTTCTGGCCGGAGACGGACGCCCGCTTCGGCGAACCCCTCGCCTTCCGTACCCTCGCCCTGCGCTATCCCAGGCACACCCACGCTCCGCACGCCCCGTCCATCTGGCAACAGCGCTCTCCGGTGTCCGTGCCCGGTCGGCTCCGCGCGCTGCGTCTTCCCGACAACCCGGCGATGCACGTCTTCGCCCTCACCCTCGTCCAAGAGCCCGAGAAGGAGACGTCGTGCGCGTCGAACTGACCCCCGTCCGGTACTGGCGACACGACCTCACCCACTGCCTCCACAACACCGCCGGGGTCCTGTTGGACCACCACGGCCTGGACCCGATCGAGGCGCTCGGGGCGGCCTGGGGTTTCCACTACCCGGGCGACGTGCGCCGTGAGGAGTACTACCTGCCCGGAGCGTCCGACGACCTGTTCGCATGCCTGGCCCCGTTCCACGGGGTCACCTCCCGTTGGCACCATCCGACCGACTCCGAACAGGGATGGCTCCAGGTTCGTCGACGCCTGGTCGCGGGTGAGATCGTCGCCGTGGCCGCCGACAACTTCCACCTGCCGTTCCGGCCCGCCTACCAGGACGTGCACACCAACCACCTTCTCGCGGTCCACGGCTTCGACGACGAACGTGGTGAGGTGCTGGTGGCAGACCCCACGCCGCCCGCCTACCAGGGGCCGATCCCCTTGGCGGCGTTCACGGCCGCGCGTGATTCAGGGAACCCCGTGGTACACGAACGGGACAAGTTCTTCACCTCCAATCCGATCGGCAATCGGTGGCTGGAGCTGACCGTCGAGGCGGAACAACCCGAGTTCACCCCGGAGTTCGTCGGACGGGTGATCGATGCCAACGTTCGAGGGTTGCTCGAACCGAGTACCTCCGCCACCAGCGGGCTGAGCGGACTGCGTGCGTTCCTGGACCGCTTCCGTGGTGGTTCCGAACCGGCCGGCGGCGGCTCGGACGAGGCGTTCATCGTCATCGGCCCACTGCTCGCGGTCACCGGTCTGCACGCCGAGTTCCTCGCTCGTGCGGGCAAGACGTTCGGTGTCCCCCGACTGAGGGAGCTGGCCCGCACCGTGGACGGAGTCGCCCACGAGTGGTCGGCCTTGCGCATCGCCGTGGCCAACGCCCGAACAGACGTGGACGGTGAAGGTGTGCGCGCCCGCGCCGAGCGCGTGATGGAGGCGTATTCGGGGGCCGTGGCCCTCATGGAACGCGTGCCCGTCCCGTCGTGAAACCCGGGCCCGCCCCCGTGTGGGGGAGATCCCTTACTGACCCCGACGTGCGTTTTGCGGAAACCTTGGGATCACAGAAAGGCGCTATGTCGGTCCGGTGTCTGCGGATTGTTCAAGCTTCTGTTGGACGATCGCGTTTTCTTCGGTAGACGATCATCCGCCGTTATGTGTTGAACCGCGATTCGGAAGAAAGAGCGAAGAATGGCTGTTAAGTCCTGTCCGGAATGCGTCGCCGATGTCACCGTCGTCGACACGATCGAACGCAACGAGATCATCGAGTGCGGTGAATGCGCCGGTGAACTGGAGGTCGTCTCCCTCGACCCGCTGACCATCGCCGTCGCGCCCGAGCCCGAAGAGGACTGGGGCGAGTGAGAACCACCTCGAAGGTACGGCGAAGGGGGAGCCGATGATCAGCGTCGGAATCGTGGGTGGGGCCGGTTACATCGGCGGGGAACTGCTGCGGCTCCTCCTCGGTCATCCGGAGGTCGAGATCGTCGCGGTGACGTCGACGCGTCTCGCGGACCGCAGGGTCGACCTCACCCATCCCAACCTGCGGGGCCTGACCGATCTGGTCTACAGCTCCCCCGACCGCCTGCCCGACTGTGACGCCTTGTTCTTTACGGGTTCGGGGGCCTCCGATCCGGTGGCACGGGCCGCGGAGTCGACCAAGGGCAAGATCGTCTTCGACCTCAGCGCCGACCTGCGTTTGGCCGACCAGGAGACGTATCGCCGTCACTACGGTGAGCACTTCGCCCCGGAACTGCTCGGGACCGCCGTGCGCGGACTTCCCGAGTTGGACAGGGACCGGCTGACCCGAGCGGACCTGGTCGGTGTGCCCGGCTGCATGGCCACCGCCTCGATCCTCGCGCTGGAACCCCTCACCACGGCCGGACTGGTGGCTCCTGAGGTCTATGTGGACGGCCGGGTGGGATCCAGCGGTTCGGGGGCCTCCGCCGGTGAGATGAACCTGCACGCCGAACGCAGTGGGGTCCTGCGGCTCTTCGCTCCGGCGGGTCACCGCCACGAGGCGGAGATCGCCCAGGCCACCGGGGCCGTGCCGAGGATGTCCGCGACCGGGATCGACGCGGTACGCGGCGTTCAGGTCGTGATCCGGGCCACCACGAACCCGGACGTGACCGAACGAGAGATCCGAGCCGCCTACCGGGCCCGCTACAAGGACGAGCCGTTCGTCCGCGTGGTCGCCCAGAAGCGTGGCAACTACCGACTCCCGGAACCCAAGATCCTCTTGGGATCGAACTACTGCGACGTCGGGTTCGCCCTGGAGCCGGGCACCGGGAACCTCACGCTCGTGGGCGCCCTGGACAACCTGGTCAAGGGCGGCGCGGGCAACGCGGTGCAGAGCTTGAACATCCGGATGGGCTGGGACGAACGGACCGGGCTCGGATTTCCCGGGCTCCATCCGATCTGAGGAGGATTCGATGTCCGATCACGTACTCGTGGTCAAGGTCGGCGGAGACCACTCCCTCGACCGGGAGGGGCTCTGCCGAGACCTGGGGCGCCTGGTCGCCGAGGGGCGGCGTGTGGTCCTGGTGCACGGAGGCGCCGCCGACCTCGACGACCTCGCACGACGGCTGGGGGTGCGCCAACGCAGGCTCACCACCCCCGGTGGTACGTCCAGCCGTTACACCGACCCGGCGACCCTGGAGGTGCTCCAGTACGCCCTCCTGGGCGAGTTCAAACCGGAGTTGGTGTCAAGTCTGTCCCGCGAGGGCGTGCCCGCGGTGGGGCTGAGCGGCATGGACTGTGGTCTGATCCGGGCCCGGCGGCCGAAGTCCCACCGGGTGGTCGTGGACGGCCGCACCCGAGTCGTCCGTGACGACCACAGCGGCCGGATCACCCTCGTGGACCCGGCGCTCGTCCTGTCGCTACTGGGGGAGGGGCGGGTTCCAGTGATCTCTCCGCCCGCGCTCGGGGAGGACCACCGCCCGGTCAACGTCGACGCCGACCGTACCGCCGCCGCCATCGCCGGCGCGCTCGCCGCGGCGGGTCTGCCCACCCGTCTGGTCCTGCTCACGGCCGCCCCGGGACTGCTTGCGGACCACACCGACGAATCGTCACTGCGATCCGAGGTCACCCTCAAGCCCCAGGGGGGTGTCGACGAGGCCGCGGTCGGGGGGATGTCCGTCAAACTGCGCGCGGCCCGGAGCGCCCTGCTCGACGGGGTCGACTCCGCCGTCATCGCGGACGGGCGGGTCGACTCGCCCGTGTCCGCCGCGCTGGTCGGACAGGGAACTCGTGTTCGGGTGGCCCGACCTGTTGGGAGTCATCGATGACCACACCACCGTCAACCGGGCACGCCACGGCCGACAAAGCGGGTGGAGGCAGTCTGGCCGACACCCGCCGACGGCTCATGGCGCTCCGCGAAAGCCAGCGATCCTCGGGCCTGGGTACCGGGGAGGCCATCACGGCGGTTCCCCGGGAACGTGCCCTGCCCACCTCCTTCACCCAGCAACGTCTGTGGTTCCTGGACCAGTGGGCCCCCGGGAGGTCGGTGTACAACTCCCCGGTCTCCCTGCGTCTGCGCGGGGAGCTCGACGGCTCGGCCCTGCAGAGGGCCCTGACCGCCCTTGTCGCCCGTCACGAGGTCCTCCGCACCCGATACCCCGTCAGGGACGGAGTCCCCTTCCAGGAGATCGCCCCGGCGGCCGAAGTCCCGCTCCAGGTCATCGACGCACCCGGCGGCGACGAACAGATCCGGGAACACGTCTCGGAACTGGCCGCCGCCCCCTTCGACCTGAGGAACGGTCCGGTCCTGAGGGCGTACCTGTTGCGTCAGGCCGAAGACGTCCACGTCCTCCTCCTCTCCCTGCACCACATCGCGACCGACGGTTGGTCGACCGCGATCATCATTCGGGAACTGGTGGAGCTGTACCGCTCGGAGCGTGGTGGCGGAGCGGCCGGACTGCCCGAGCTCGCTGTGCAGTACGCAGACTACGCCGTCTGGCAGCGTGGCAGGATGACCGGGGAACGCGCCGACGAGCAGCTGGCGTACTGGCGTGATCGGTTGACCGACCTGCCGATCCTCGACCTGCCCACGGATCGACCCCGGCCCGGGGTCCCCACACACGCGGGGACGACCCTGGACCGAGTCCTTCCCGCACGCCTACGGGACGACCTGAACCGGCTGGCCCGGGCCGAGCGGGTCACCCTGATGACGGTGGTCCTGGCCGCCTTCAACGTGCTGATGTCCAAGTACACCCAACAGGACGACATCGTGGTCGGGTCCGTGTGGTCGGGACGTGGTCGCCCGGAGGTCGAGTCCCTGGTGGGCTTCTTCTCCAACACCCTGGTGCTGCGCACCTCCACCGCCGGTGACCCGACCTTCCGTGAGCTCCTGTCCCGCACGAGGGACACCGTGATGGGCGCCCACTTCCACGAAGACCTGCCCTTCGGGAAGGTGGTCGAGGAGCTGAGCCCGGAACGCGACCCCGACCGCAATCCGCTTTTCCAGACCTCCTTCACCCTGCAACACGCGGCGATCGAGTCCGCGGAGATCGAGGACCTGCGGGTCGAGGCCTTCCCGATCGATTCGGGGACGGCCCGGTTCGACCTGGCCGTCCAACTGACGGAACTGCCCGAGGGACTACGGCTGTGGGCGGAGTTCTCCACGGAGCTGTTCGACTCCGAACGCGTCGCTCGCCTGTTCGATCACTACGAACAGGTACTGAACACCGTGGTGGTCGACCCCGGGCTGCGGCTCAGCGAGACCGGTGTGCTCACCGAGACCGAACTGGCCGAGGTGACGGGGCGGTGGAGTGACGGGGGGACGCCGGGCGAACGGCGGCTCCTCCACCGGCTGGTCGAGGCCAGGGCGGCAGAGCGGCCCGACGACGTCGCCCTGCGTTTCGAGGGTTCCGACACCACCTACGGAGAACTGGAGGGCCGGGCCAACCATCTCGCCTGGAGGCTTCGGGAACAAGGTATCGGGCCCGAGGACGTCGTCGGCGTCCTGCTGGAACGGGGCCCGGACATCCCCACCGCCTACCTGGGCGTGGGAAAGGCCGGGGCCGCCTTCATGCCGATGGATCCCGACCACCCGGCCCAACGCAGGGAGGCCATCATCGCCGACGCGGGATGCGAAGTGGTGGTCACCTCGGCGGACCTGGCCGACCTCCTGCCCGAGCACGTGCGGGCCGTCACCGTCTCCGACGAGGACCGGCCCACGGCGCCCGTCGGCCCCCCGCCGGTCACCGTGACGGGACGCAACCTCGCCTACGTGATCTTCACCTCCGGATCCACCGGCCGCCCCAAGGGGGTCCAGGTGGAGCAGTCCGCCATCACGAACTTCACCGAGGCCATCATCGAGCGGTTCGACCTCGGCCGGGGAGACCGGGTGCTCCAGTTCGCCAATCCGGCCTTCGACGTCAGCCTGTTCGACTTCTTCGCCGCCCTGGGCAGCGGAGCCACCCTCGTCCACGCGCCACGCGAGGTCCTGCTCGACCCGACCTCGCTCACCGCACTGATGCGCTCCGAACGCGTGACGGTGACGGATCTGCCGCCGGCCGTCCTCGGGATGCTCGACCCGGACGACCTCCCCGACCTGCGCGCGCTGTTCGTGGGGTTGGAGGCCTTCCCCGCCGAGCTGGTCAATCGATGGCGCACCCCGGACCGGGAGTTCCACAACGGTTACGGCCCCACCGAGGCGACGGTCGCCTGCACGGACTACGCGTGCCCCGACGAGGAACACACCGCCATGCCGCCCATCGGCGGTCCCTTGCGCGGCTACCGCGTCTACGTCCTGGACCGCTTCGGAGCGCCCGTACCCGAAGGCGTCCCAGGGGAGCTCTACGTCGCCGGAGCCGGTGTGGCACGCGGATACGTGAACCGTCCCGACGCCACCGCGGAACGTTTCGTCCCCGACCCCTACGGCCCTCCCGGAGCTCGCGCCTACCGTACCGGTGACCTGGTCCACTGGGACTCCAACGGTGACCTGCGCTTCCTCGGCCGCGTGGACGACCAGATCAAGATCCGCGGACTCCGAGTCGAACCCGGTGAGGTCGAGCGCTCCCTCACCGCCCACCCCGAGGTGGACGAGGCCGTGGTGGTACGCCATGGTTCGGGCGCCGACGCCCGACTGGTCGCCTACCTCACCCCCCTCGACGCGGAAGCGGGGGGACCCGACCTCGACGGGGTGCGACGGACGGCCGCCGAACACCTTCCCTCCTCCCTGGTCCCAGCGGTCATGATCGTGCTGCCCGAGATCCCGCGTGGCGCCAGCGGCAAGATCGATCGTGGCCGTTTGCCGGCCCCCGAGGAAGGTGCGGTGCGGCGGACGCCGACGCCTCCATCGACCGACACCCAGTGGAGGCTCGCGCGGATCTGGGCGGACCTCCTGGACCGGGGCGACCAGGACGAGGTCGACGTCCACGACGGGTTCTTCGAGGTCGGTGGGAACTCGCTCAAGGTCACCGAACTGGCCTCGCGGATCGAATCGGCCTTCGGAGTGCGGCTGGAGCTGAGGGATCTCTTCGTGAACTCCAGCATCTCCGCCCTCGCCGAGCTCATCGAGTCCGACGAGCTGGCGGGGACCTCCGACGACGACCTGCTCGCCTTGTTGAACGAGGCGGAAGGGAGCACCCCATGACGGTGCGGACACCGATGGAGCCCATCCCCGGGCTCAGCACCCGGCAGCGGGCCTTCCGTGAGGAGGTGCGTTCCCTGCTCACGGGACCGGAGGTGGCCGCGGAGCTCGCCGAGCTGGCCGCCCGTCCTCCGGGAGAGGAACCGGTTCTGCTGGAGATCTACCGGACGTTGGGGCGCAGGGGCCTGCTGGCCCCCGGTTGGCCGGTCGAGTACGGCGGTCTCGGCCTCGGTCCGGTGGAGTCCGCCATCGTCACGGAGGAGATGACGCTCGCCGGTGTCCCCGACGACGTGCACGTCCTCGGTGTGGACCTCGTCGGCATGTTCCTGCTGGCGGAGGGAAGCCCGGAGCAGAAGCGGGAGCACCTCCCGGCCCTGGCCGCGGGCGAACGGGTCGCGACCGTTCTGTTCACCGAGCCAGGCTGTGGCTCGGACCTGTCCGGGCTGTCCACTCGTGCCGAGCCGGACGGGGACGGGTGGCGGTTGCACGGCTCCAAGGTCTACAACATGAAGTCCCAGTACGGCGAGATCGCCTTGTGCGCCGCGCGGACCAGCGAAGGTCCGGTGGCCATGCACGGGATCACCCTGTTCCTGCTGCCGTTGCGCTCACCGGGCGTCCACGTCGAGCCGGTGCCGAGCATGGCCGACGAGTGCTTCGGCCTCGTCGTCATCGACGGCGTGCGGCTGGGTCCGGAGGACGTCGTCGGACGGTTGGACGACGGATGGCGGCTGATGAACGAGCTGCTCCAGCTGGAACGCACCGGGATCGACTTCCACGGCAAGGCCCGACGCCTGCTGGACCTGGTGATGGAGCGAGCGGTGCGCGCGGGCCGACTCGATGATCCCGTGTTCGCGGTCCGGTTCGCGGAATTGGACGCGCGACTGCGTGCCTCCCACGCCCTGGCGTGGGAGATGGTCCACAACCTCGATCTCGGTGCCCCGGACCCCGTGGCGTCCGCGATGAGCAAGTGGTACGCGAGCGAGCAGTTCCGGCCGATCCTCGATACGGGGTCGGAGGTCGACGGCGTCGACTCGCAACTGACCCGCTGGGACGAACGGGCGGGGAGCACCTCGCGGTTCGAGGCCGACTACCGCATGGCACCCGCGCAACGGCTGGCCTCCGGTACCTCCGAGGTCATGCTCTACCTGATCGCGACCAACGGTCTGGGGATGCTCTGAGATGACGATCGAAACCGCCACGTCCGAGTCGACCTCCGCGGGGGCCACCCCGGCCGAGGTGCGCGCGGCGTGCGCCGAGCTCTTCCACGAAGACCTGAACCCGGTCCTGCGCAGGGTCGGTGATCGACCCAGGGGCAGTGGCGGGTCCGCGGCCCTGAACGGGGACGACGCGGAGGCCCGAGCCGGTGTGTGGGCGACCCTCACCGACATGGGTGTGCTGCGAGCGTCCCTGCCGGTACGCCTGGGCGGGTCCGAAAAGGCCCTGGAGACCACCGTCGAGGTGGCCGAACTCACCGGACCCGGCCTGTACCAGAGCGCCCTTCCCGACACCCTGGCGGTCGCCGACCTCCTGGCCCTCGATGGACGCCACGACGAACTCCTCGACTCCGTCGCCGAGGGACGGAGCACCATGTCCCTGGCCGTTCGGGAGCGAGGCGTGGACGAGCCCGGGACCGTCGGCCCCCTGACGGTCGACGCACACGACGGGACGGTGACCGGCACGCGCCGGTTCGTCGCCTTCGCGGCGGACACGGACCTGCTGCTGGCCGTGGGCACGGTCGGGGGAGATCCGTACTCCTGCCTGGTCCCCACCGCACAGCCGGGTGTCCGGATCCGCCGTCAGGACGACCTCGGCCGCGGCGACCTGTACGAGGTCACCTTCGAACGGGCCGTCCTCGCCCCGAACGGCCTGATCGAGGTCGGTACCGACTACGCGAAGGTCCTGGCCCGGGCCAGGATCAGGCACGCGGCCTACCTGTCGGGCCTGTGCCGCGGAGCCCTAGATCTCACCGTCGCCCATTTGAAGGAGCGCCGGGCCTTCGGCACTCCCCTCGCCAGGATGCAGGCCCCCGCCTACCGGCTCGCGGGGCTCAGCGCCGAGAACGCCGCCTTGGCGGCCCTGGTCCGTCGTACCGCGCGAGCCGCCGACTCCGGAGCGGACGACATTCGCCTTCACGCGGCCCAAGCCGCCTTCCTCGCCGGTGACCTCGCCCGCGTCGTGTCCGCGGAGGCCGTACACCTGCACGGTGCCCTCGGTATGACGGAGCGGTGTGACGCGTCGTTCTTCTACCGCCGGGCGGCGGTGGACGCGCAGCGTTTCGGCACCGCCACCGGGCTCCGTCGGGAGGCCGCCCGGCTGCTTCACTCCAGCTTCGTCGACGACCTTGGAAAGGGATGACGATGTCGACAACGGGAACCACCGATCCGGTATCCCTGCTCCAGGACCTGATCAGGATCGACACCACCAATCCGCCCGGCGACGAGGGAGCGTGCGCCGCCTACGTCACCGATCTGTTGGACGGCGACGAGGAGATCGACGTCAAGGTCATCGGGGTCACCCCTGAACGGGCCAACGTGGTCGCTCGCTTCAAGGGCAGGGGGGAAGCGCCCCCTCTACTCCTGCACGCCCACTCCGACGTCGTCCCCGTCACCGGCCAGGACTGGCTGTACCCGCCCTTCGAAGGACGTCTCGTCGACGGTGAGGTGTGGGGGCGAGGGGCCATCGACATGAAGGGCGGCCTCGCGATGATGCTGTCCTCCCTCCTGCGCATGCGCGAGCGTGGGGAACGACCCGCCGGGGACGTCCTGCTCGCCGTCGTCGCCGACGAGGAGAACGGAAGTGGGGTCGGCGCCCGTCACCTGGTCCGAAACCACGCGGAACTGTTCGACGGCGTGCGCTACGCCATCGGGGAGGAGGCGGGTGCCGACATCGAGTTGGACGGTGTGCGCTTCCACCCCATCGTCGTGGCGGAGAAACGCGCCTGTTGGCTACGCGCCACCCTGCGCGGCCCCGGGGGGCACGGTTCACGGATGATGCCCGCGAAGACCCCGATGAGGCGTCTGGCCGGCCTGCTCACCGCACTCACCGGAGCGCGCCTCCCGCGTCACAAGGGGGTCGCGGCGGACCGGATGCTCGCCGAACTGTCCCGGCGGTTGCCCGGACCGACGGGTGAGGCCGTACGCGGGCTGAGGGAGGACGACGCCCTCGACCGGCTGCCCACCGGCCTCCCCGACGAACAGGCCCGCTACCTGGACTCGGTGCTCCGTCACACGGTCAACCCGACCGTGGTGCACACCCCGGACAAGATCAACATGATGCCTGAAAGCGTCAGCGTCGACATGGACGGCCGCATCCTGCCAGGAGACTTCACCGTGGCGGACTTCGAGGCCGAGGTGCGTGCCCTGGCCGGTCCGGACATCGAGTTCGAACTCCTCCTGGAGGGGGCCCGGGTCGATCCCGGTCGGATCCGCGAGCCCGAGTTCGGCGGCTTCTACGACTCCATGGTCGAGATCCTGGAGAAGGCCGACCCGGGGGCGGTACCCCTGCCCATGATCACGCCCGCGTCCACCGACAACAGGCTCTTCGCCCAGCTGGGCATCCGCTGCTACGGATGGTTGCCCATGCGCCTGCCCGCGGGTGCTCCGCACCGGGGGATGCTGCACCAGGCCAACGAGCGGATCCCCGTCGACGCCCTGCGCTTCGGCACGGACTGCCTGTCCACCCTGCTGCGCGACCACCGATGAGGACCGGAGTACGAGGAAGAGGCGAACATGGGCACCGAATGGCTGACCGACGAGCGTGGGGCACTGCTACGGGAACTGCGCCGCAGACGCGGTATCGGACGAGATGACCGAATTCCGCCTCGTTCCGGGGCGGAGGGTCCCGCACGGCTCTCACCCGGCCAGCGCAGGCTGTGGTTCTTGGACCGGTTGCGGCCGGGAACCGCGCTGTACAACGTCAGCGCGGGAGCGCGGCTGCGCGGCGAACTCGACGTCACCGCGTTGCGTACGGCCCTGACCGGGATCGTCACGCGTCACGAGGTCCTTCGTTCGGTCTTCGAACAGGCCGCCGATGGTGAACCCGTCCAACGGGTCCTTCCCCCCTCGGAGGTCGACCTCTCGATCTCCGACGTGGACGGCGACCCGTTCGACCGGGCTCGGGTGATCGCGGCCGAGCCCTTCGACCTGGAGCGTGGCCCCGTCGCCCGCTTCCACCTGCTGAGGGTCACGCCCCGAGAACACCTACTCGTGGTCTCGCTCCACCACATGGTCTCCGACGGCTGGTCGCTGGAGATCCTCGTGTCGGAACTGGTGGCCGCCTACGGGGCAGGAGGCGCCGTCACCGAACCGCCCCTGGACATCCAGTACGCCGACTACGCCGTGTGGCAGAACGAGCGCGAGGACGCGCCGGCGGTCACGCGCCAGCTCGACCATTGGCGGGACCGGCTGGCGGGAGCACCCCTGACGGAGGTCCCGACGGACCGGGCACGGCCGGGGACACCGGACTTCTCCGGGGGGTCGATCGTCCTGACCCTCCCCGCCCACACCGCGATCGATCGGCTCGTCGAGGAACACCGCACGACACCGTTCGCGGTGGGGTTCGCCGCGTTCGCCACGGTCCTTTCCCGCTGGTCGCGTCAGGACGACCTGGTCGTCGCGGTGCCGGTGGCGGGACGCCGACGCCCCGAGGTGAACCGGCTGATCGGCTTCTTCGTCAACACCCTTCCGGTACGCGTCGACCTGTCCGACGACCCGACGTTCGGTGCCCTGGTGGCACGGATCCACGACGGCATGCTCGACGCCCACTCCAACGCGGACGTCCCCTTCGATCGGATCGTCGACGCCGTGCGGGCCGAGCGGGACCCCGGAGGCCGTACGGCCCTGGTCCGCCACCTGTTCCAGGTGGACGAGGAGCCTCGTCCGGAACCGGTGGTGCGCGGCCTCGGCTTCGACCTGGTCGCCCTGGACACCGGCACCGCCAAGTTCGACCTGGAGGTCAATCTCGAACCCCTGTCGGAGGGGGGATGGGAGGTCCGTTTGGAGTACAGCGCCGAGCTGTACGACGAGGCGACCGCCCGGAGCCTGGCGGACTCCCTGCGCCTGGTGCTCACCGACGCGGACCCGGATGTGCCGGTGTCCCGGCTCGGATTGGTGGCGGACGACGTCCACACGGAACTCCTGGACGTGTTCGGCGGCACGGAGGAGCCGGTGCCCGGCACCGGATCCACCACCCTGCACGAACTGTTCGAGGATCGGGTCGCAGCCCACCCCGACGCGATCGCCCTCCAGTACGAGGACGTCACCCTGACCTACCGAGAGTTGGATCGGCGCTCCAACCGGCTCGCGCGAATGCTGCGCGCCGAAGGGGTGGGTCCGGACACGGTCGTCGGCGTCGGACTGCCGCGCGGCCCGGATCTTCTCGTCGGCCTGCTCGCCGTTCTCAAGGCGGGCGGCGCCTATCTCCCCCTGGACACGAAGTACCCGCCCGAACGACTCCGGATGATGCTGGAGGACACCCGGGCCAAGGTGGTCATCGCCGACGCGACCGAGGTTCCTCCCGACGTCGCCGCGGTGGTCGATTCGTCCGCTCGCCTGATCTGTCCCGACCGGGACGCGGCAGAGATCGCCGAGTGGTCCGCGGCACCACTTCGGCTCCGTGTCAGTGACCGGTCCCTGGCCTACGTCATCCACACCTCCGGCTCCACCGGGCGCCCGAAGGGGGCGATGAACGAACACCGTGCCGTGGTCAACCGGTTGCTGTGGATGCAGAGGACCTACGGGTTGGAGATCGGCGAGGGAGTCCTTCAGAAGACCCCGATCGGGTTCGACGTCTCGGTGTGGGAACTGTTCTGGCCGCTGATCACCGGAGCGCGGTGCGTACTCGCTCGACCCGGCGGCCACGCGGATCCCGGATACCTGTCCGAACTGGTGGACCGGGCGGACGTATCCACGATCCACTTCGTGCCCTCCATGCTCGACCTGTTCCTCACGGCCCCCTCGTTGGAGGGCTGTCGACGGTTGCGCCGGATCGTGTGCAGCGGGGAGGAACTGCCCTCCCGGCTGGTCCGGGAGGTCGAGCGACGCCTGCCGGAAGTACCCGTCTTCAACCTCTATGGGCCCACCGAGGCCGCCATCGACGTCACCTGGTTCGACTGTCGCGACGGCTACGGGCACCGTGTCCCCATCGGTCGTCCGATCGACGGTTGCACCATCCGTGTCGTGGACGAGGACATGGCGCCCGTCCCGATCGGTGCGCCCGGGGAGCTGATGATCGGCGGCGTCCAGGTCTGCCGTGGCTATTGGGAACGCCCCGGGCTCACCGCCGAGCGGTTCGTACCGGACCCGTTCGGCGGTCCCGGTGCCCGTCTCTATCGCACCGGAGACCTGGCCCGGTGGCGATCGGACGGGACGGTGGAGTACCTGGGCCGAATGGACGGCCAGGTCAAGTTGCGGGGCATGCGCGTGGAGTTGGGGGAGATCGAGGTCGCCCTGACCGAGTTGGAGGGCGTCGAGTCGGCGGTCGCCGACGTGCGCACCGATGGCTCGACCGGCCCCGTACTGGTCGCCTACGTGCTCCTGGCCGACGAATCGGTCGAGAACACGGAGGAACGCGTGCCGAACCTGCAAAAGGCCCTGCGCGGACGTCTTCCGTCGCACATGGTCCCCGTCTCGTTCACCCGGGTCGACGAATGGCCGCTCAGCCCCAACGGAAAGCTCGACCGTCGACGACTCCCCACACCCGACCGACCCTGTGGGGACCGGGGGGCGACGGCCCCCGCCACACCCGGCGAGCGCGCCCTGGCCCGGTTGTGGGCGGAGATCCTGGACACGGACGGAATCGGAGTCGGGGACGACTTCTTCGATCTCGGGGGCAACTCCCTCCTGGCGGTCAAACTCGCGCACCGGATCCGAGTGGAACTGGGCACCGAACTGCCGATGGAGAGCCTGTTCACCATGCCGACGGTCGGCGCGATGGCCGCGGAGATCCAACGCGTCGGACGCCGCACCGTGACGAAGGGACCGTCGCTGCGCAGGGTCGACCGCACCGGATACCGGGTCGGGGCCGGTACGGACACCAAGACAACTCTCGACGATGGAGACGCGACATGACCACGAAGACGGGGGAGGACCTCTACGTCCTCCCGGCATCGTACGGACAGGAACGGCTGTGGCTGCTGGAACAGGTCACCCCGGACATGCCGCTGTACAACGTGCCCATGGCCCTGCGTCTGAGGGGACGACTCGACGCACCGGCGTTGGCCGGAGCGCTCTCCGGTCTGGTGGAACGGCACGAGGTGCTGCGCACCGTTCTACGACTGCGGGATGGAGGGGTCATGCAGGTCGTGCGGGAAGCACGGCCGGTCACCCTCGTGACCGAACCCCTGGCCGACTCCGAGGAGGCGCTCCTGGCGCGGATCGAGGAGCTGACCGCGGAACCCTTCGACCTGGCCGAGGGCCCCCTGCTCCGCGGACACCTGTTGCGGGTGTCCGAGGAGCATCACGTCCTCGTCGTCATCGCCCACCACACCGTCACCGATGGATGGTCCCTGGGGGTGATGCTCGCCGAGATCGCGACCCTGTACGCGTCCGCGGTCGAGGGCGGGGGGAGGGAACTCGCGGAGGTTCCCGTGCAGTACGCGGACTACGCGTTGTGGCAGCGCGAGCAGGTCGAGGGCGGTTCGCTCGACGACCAGATCCGCTACTGGCGTGATCGTCTGAAGGGCGTCCGCCCGCTCGCCCTGCCCACCGGCACGGAGGGCACCGGCCGGCCCCCGCACGCTTCGGTCACCGCCCCACTGCGCGTCGCGCCGGTCACGGTTCGACATCTGCGCGGACTCGCTCCGGCCGGCGTCACCCCCACCATGGTGGTGATGGCCGCCTACACCGCCGTCCTCGCCCGTTGGAGTGGTCAGGACGACGTCGTGCTCGCCCTGCCGGTGGCCGGGCGCGGCGAGCCGGAACTGGAGAGCCTGGTCGGCTTCTTCGTCAACACCCTCCCGGTGCGCGTCGACCTGTCGGGGGACCCCACACTGCTCACCTTGTTGGAACGTGTGCGTGACAGCAGCTTCGGTGCCTATGGCCACGCCGATGTCCCCTTCGAGGTCCTGGTCAACGAACTCAAACCGGAACGCCGGACCGGACGGCCCCCGTTGGCGCAGGTCATGCTCGCGGTCGACAACACACCTCTCGCGGCGCGGGTCGATCTTCCCGGGGTGACCGCCGAGCCGGTCCACCTGTCCCAGGGCAGCGCGATCTTCGACGCCACGGTCGACCTGGTGGAGAACGACGACACGCTGAGCGGAACGATCGGTCTGCGCGCCGATTGGTTCCGTCAGGAGACCGCCGAGCTGTTCAGCAAATCGATCCAGGCGGTCCTGCGTGCCTGGGGCACCGACCCCGACGCTCGGCTGTCCGAGCTTCCCTGCCCCTTGGCGGACAGGGATTCCGAGGTCGCCGTGGCGACCCCGGTGGAGGAGGGCGAACCCGCGGCCGGGGCGCTGGACGGCGCGGGGTCCCTGCCGTCGAATCCGACCGAGCACCTGATCCTGAGCCTGTGGAGCGAGGAGTTCGGCACGAAGATCGTCAGTGTCGACGAGGAGTTCTACGCTCTGGGCGGCGACTCCATGCGTGCGGTACGGATCGTCATGCGGGCTCGGGAGAAGGGCGTCGAACTACCGGTGGAAATGGTGCTCGGAGAGCACACCGTCCGGCAGCTCACCTCGGCGATGACGTGAGACGGTGGCGGGACCGTACGGATGACACCGTACGGTCCCGCCACGTGTCGCTCGGTCCACTCAGGCCATTCAGGCCACTCGGACCACTCAGACCGTCGGTGCTCCTTGTTCCGCTCGGTCCGGGACGTCGCGCAGTCGTCGCACCGGCCCCAGCAGCACGGGCAGGCAGGAGACCAGCAGGATGACGGGTGCGAGCCACAACGTCTCGCGGGCGCCGATCAGGTCGGCCAGGGACCCGGCGCCCAGGGCACCGATCGGAATCGCGCCGAAACTCACCAGACGGTAAGTGGCGTTCATCCGCGTACGAAGGTCCGGGAGGGTGAGCCTCTGCCGGATGGTCGTCGCCACCACGCTGCCGGCCGCGGCACCACCGGAGCCGATGAAGAACGCCGCGCCCGCCGCGGAGAAGCCCAGCGCGTCCACCCCTCCGAAGGCGGGAAGAAGGAAATAGGGGAAGGTGGAGAACAGCAGCACGGTCAGCATGCTCGGGCCGTATCCGATTCGCCTGATGAGCAGGGGGACGCTCAGGGCGCCGGTGACCGCGCCGAGACCTCCCACCAGCATCAGGGTGCCGTACAGACCACTGCTCATCCCCATCCCGTCGACCAGGTACATCAGGCCGCCCACGGTGACCAGCGGAATTCCGGCGTTGTAGATCGCCGCGTGGATCGACACGGCCCTGACCGGGGGATTGGAGAACACGGCGCGTACGCCGTCGGCCAGTTCGGCACGTGGATCGCGGTCTCCCGCACGAGTGGGGACCCGTTCCCGGTGACGGACGAAGAAGAGGGTCAGGGCCGAACCCAGGTACGCCAGCCCGCTCGCCCCCATCGCCGAGGCGGGACCCAGCAGTGACGCGGTCCAGCCACCCACACCCGGTCCGGCGGTGCCGCCCACGGCGATGTTCGCCGACATCCGACTGTGCGCGGTGTCGAGGAACCCGGAGGAGACCAGGCGTGGCACGTAGGACACCAACGCGATGTCGTAGACCACCGTCAGGCAACCTCCGATCAGTGCCGCGACCAGGAGGTGGGGGAGCGTCATCTGACCGCTCAGCGCCAAGGCGGCGATCGTCAGCACGACCGAGGCCCTGAGCAGGTCCACCACGATCAGCACGGGTCGGAGGGCCCGGTGCTCCAGCAGCAGGCCCGCCAACAGGGGAAGCACCACGAACGGTGCCATGTACAGGGCCTGGAGCAGACCCACCTGGAATCCGGAGGCGTCCAAGAGGGAGATCGCCAGCAGGGGCAGCAGGAACAGGGTCGTCTGTGAACCCAACTGGGAGAAGAAGTCGCCTCCCCAGAGAAGACGGAAGTCCCGTGCCGGCGCCGCCCCCTTCCCGGATTCGGTGGTCGATATGGGATCAAGGGCCGTCATCGAGGACCTCCTACGAAGGGATTCGGCTCGGTACGCCGGGCATGGAGCGGCACCCTCGGACGTTCGCACCGCTTCCGCGCCGCCGTGGAGTCCGGGAAACCCCTGATTTCGGTGCGGCGCCACGAGGAGGACTGTGGGGAAAGGTCGCGACCGGTTGGTTCCGGGGCGCATACGACCGGGATCCGACGAACGAAGGGTGAGGCATGACCGACTTCGCAACGGGGGCGCCCAGGACATGGCGTGACGTGCTGTCCGGTGCCGCGGGGGACAGGCCGGACCGGACCGCGTTCAATTTCCGTCCGGAGCAGGCGGGTGCCACGCCCGACCGGATCGACTACGCGGAGCTCGACCTGAGGGCCAGGGCGATCGGAACGCACCTGCTCGGCCTTGGCCTGGGCGGACGTTCCGCGCTCTTGTTCTACCCGCCTGGTCTGGAGTTCGTCACCGCCTTCTTCGGCTGCCTGTACGCGGGGGTCGTCGCGGTCCCCGCCTACCCGCCCACCCGCAATCCGCGTTCGCTCGCACGCGTGGTGGGCATGGTCCAGGACAGCGGTGCGGAGTTCGCGCTGACCACGGCGGCCGGACGCGATCGGATGGACGGCCGCATCGGTCTCGTCCCCGGGCTGGAGAAGCTTCGCCTGGTCGCGACGGATGACGTACCGGACGCGGCCGCCACGGGCTGGGACGCCCCCGCACTCGATACGGGATCTCTGGCGTTCCTCCAGTACACCTCGGGCTCGACCGCCACCCCCAGAGGCGTGGCGCTCACCCACGGCAACCTGCTGGCGAACACCGCGCTGATCCAGGAGGCGTTCGGTCTGCGGGACGACATGCGCGGTGTCTCCTGGCTTCCCGTCTACCACGACATGGGACTCATCGGTTCGGTCATGGGCACCGTGCGACGTGGCGGCACCATGGCCCTGATGTCACCCGTCACCTTCATCCGCGACCCCTACCGCTGGCTCGAAGCCATCAGCGAAGACAGGGCCGTGGTCAGCGGAGCCCCCAACTTCGCCTACGACCTGTGCGTGGAGAAGGTCACCGACGAGCAGGCCGCCCGGCTCGACCTCAGCAGTTGGGAGGTGGCCTTCAACGGCGCCGAGCCCGTACGCGAGGACACGATGCGGGCCTTCGCCGACAAGTTCGCCGTCTCCGGGTTCCGATCCTCCTCGCTCCTGCCCTGCTACGGCCTGGCCGAAGCGTCCCTCATGGTCACGGCCGGACCCCACGGTTCCGGTATCCGGGTCTCGGCCCCGCCCATGGAAGGGGCCGGGGGCGGGGCCGCCTCCGACGTGGTGGCCGGCGGCGCGGTCCCCGCCGCGCATCGGGTCGAGGTCGTCGAACCGGCCACACGAACCTCGTTGCCCGAGGGCGAGGTCGGGGAGATCTGGGTCCACGGGGCCAGTGTCGCCCAGGGCTACTGGAACCGTCCCGACACCGAGGACGACCCCTTCGGGCTCACCCTGGCCGACGAACCCGCGGTCCCCTTCCTCCGCACCGGAGACCTGGGTTTCCTTCGGGACGGCCAGCTGTACGTCACCGGACGCAGCAAGGACTTGATCATCGTCCGCGGACGCAACCACTATCCGCAGGACATCGAACTCACCGCCCAACGCTCTTCGCCCGCGCTTCAGCCCAACGGTGGCGCGGCCTTCGCCCTGGACGAGGAGGACGGCCGGGAGCGGGTCGTCGTCGTGCAGGAGGTCCGGAGCGGTCAGGACGTGGACCTGGACGAGGTGACCCGGAGCGTCCGTGCCGCGGTCGTCGAGGAGCATGAGGTGCGCGTGGACTCCGTGGTCCTCGTCCGCTCGCTGACCATCCCGCGTACCACCAGTGGCAAGATCGCCCGGCGCGCCTGTCGCAAGGCCCTGCACGAGGGCACGTTGACGGTGCTCGCCGAACTGCGTTCCCAGGAAGGGGAACGGCTCCTCCCCGAGGGCGAGGAGTCCGACGGCGACGCCGATGGCCTGGCCGCCTTCCTGCGCGAGTCGATCGCGGCGGTACTCGACGTGCCCGCGACGCGGATCCCTCTGGACCGCCCCCTGGTGGAACTGGGCATGGACTCCCTGGACACCGTCCGACTCCGACACCGCGTGGAGACCCAGCTGCAGGTGGACCTGGATCCGGAGGACGTACTCGCCCTCACCATCGACGAACTCGTGCTCCGGGCCTCCACCGCGTCGCGTGTCTCCCCGGAGGAGGTGATGACCGACGGACCCACCGACCACCCCCTCTCGCACAATCAGCGAGCGATGTGGTTCCTGCACCAGTTCGCGCCGGCCAGTTCGGCGCACAACATCGGCATGGCGGCCGAGGTCTCCGGACGGGTGGACGCGTCCGCGATGCGCCGGGCCCTGGCCCTGCTGTCGGAACGTCATACCGCCCTGCGCACCTCCTTCCCCGTGGTCGACGGCGAGCCCGTCCAGAGGGTGCACGCGGAACTCGAACCCGAGTTCACCGAAAGCGACGTGCGCGACCTGGACCGTGACCGGATCGAAGCGGAGGCCCGACGGCTCGCCTACGCTCCCTTCGACGTGGCCTCCGGTCCGTTGGTCCGGGTCTGCCTGCTCCTGGGTCCGGACCACGACAGGCTGGTGTTCATGCTGCACCACCTGGTGTCCGACCTCTGGTCGATGGAGGTGATGCTCGACGAACTGGGCCGCCTCTACCGCGCCATCACGACCGGGGACCCGCTCCCCGACTGGGGGCCCGCGCCCAGCCACCTGCGTCCGGTTCGCCACGAGAGCGCACGGTTGGAGGACGACGGTGCCCGGCTCATCGACTTCTGGAAGGAGGAGCTCCAAGGCGCACCCACCGAACTCGAACTGCCCACCAGCCACCCCCGCCCCGCCGAGCAGGGCTTCCGTTCCGGCACCGTTCGGTTCCGACTCGACCCTGAGCTGACCAGAAGCCTCAAGAAATGCGCGGCGAAGACCGGGACCACCCTCTATTCGGTCCTGCTCGGCGCCTACCAGGTGTTCCTGTCCCGTTACTCCGGGCGGGACGATGTCCTGGTCGGTACCCCGGTCCACGGACGTGGGCGGGCCGAGACGGCCGGGATCGTCGGCAACCTGGTGAACACCGCGGTGATGCGCGGCCGGATCGCACCGGACCTGAGTTTCGCCGACCACACGCGTGCCGTCGACCGTGGCGTTCGGGCCGCACTCCACCAGGACGTCCCCCTGCCCCTGCTCGTCGAGCGGTTGAGGGTGGATCGCAACCTCGGGCGCCAGCCCCTCGTGCAGAGCCTCTTCACGTTCCAGCGCCCGATCGGTGCTCAGCCGCAAGGGATGAGTTCGCTCATCCTCGGTGACCGGGACGGCCGTTTGGAGCTGGGCGGGCTCGACCTGCGGCCCCTCCCGCTCGACCCACCGCACGGGATCTTGGACCTCTCGGTGACGTTCGCCGAGTCCGAGGAGGGATTGGGCGGACTGCTCCAGTACGACACCGCCCTGTTCACCCCGGAGGCCGTCGAGGGCATGGTGCGGCACCTGAGCACACTTCTCGCCGGAGCGGGGGCCGATCCCGAGCAGCGAGTGGGGGAACTGCCCCTGCTCGACGAGACCGAGCGTGCCCGCGTCCTCGACCGATTGACCGGTACCGGGTTCGCCCATCGCCCGGACGACTACGTCTTCCAGCGGTTCGCCGAACGGGCCGCGGCCGATCCGGACGCTCCCGCGATCGCCTTCGACTCCCGAGACCTGCCGATCGACGAGCCGGTCGACCCCGCGACCATCGTGGACGTGCCCACGCTCGGCTACGCGGAACTGGACGATCGGTCCGACCGGCTGGCCACCTATCTGGTCGGTCGGGGCGTGGGCCCCGAACAGGTCGTCGGACTGTACCTGCCGAGGTCGGTGGACGCGGTCGTGGCCATGCTCGCCGTCCTCAAGGCGGGCGGCACCTACCTGCCCATCGACTCCGAACTGCCCGCGGAGCGGGTCGAGTTCATGCTCACCGACTCCGGGGCCCGAGCGGTCGTCACCGCGACCACGCCCGAGTCCTCTCCGGCCGAGGGTGTCGAGATCGTGGCCCTGGACACCCTGGCACGCACCCTGGAAGAGCAGCCGCCGGGGCCGCCCCCCTGCCGACTGACCCCGGACAACACCGCCTACGTCATCTACACCTCGGGATCGACCGGTCGCCCCAAGGGGGTCCAGATCCCGCATCGTGCCATGGCCCACCTCATGGACGCGATGGCCGTGCCCCACACGCCCGGCCGCGGAGACCGTGTCCTGGCACTGGCCAGCTTCTCCTTCGACATCTCCGTCATGGAGGTGTTCCTGCCCCTGGTCACCGGGGGCGTCGTGCACATCGCCGACACATCGGTCAAGACCGACGGTGCCCAGCTCCGCGCCCGTCTGGACAGTGGTGCGTTCGCCTTCGCCATGGCCACACCCGCCACTTGGCAGCTCCTGGGCGACGCGCACTGGGAGGGCCATCCCGACCTGGTCGTCTCCAGTGGGGGAGAAGCGCTGTCGGAGGCTCTCGCCGACCGGCTCATCGGCCGGGGAAAACGGCTGTGGAACCTCTATGGGCCCACCGAGACCACGGTGTGGTCGGCGGCGGCAAGGATCGACGAGACCGGGCGAGGACCCGTACCGATCGGCGCTCCGCTCGGTGAGACCAGCCTCTACGTCCTCGGCCCCGAGATGGAACCGGTACCGGCGGGGGTCATCGGCGAGGTCGTGATCGGTGGCGCGGGGGTCGCCCGCGGCTACCTGGGTCGCCCCGGACTGACCGCCGACAGGTTCGTGCCCGATCCGCATGGAGGGACCCCCGGTGCTCGAATGTATCGGACCGGTGACCTGGCGCGCTTCGGCGCCGATGGGCGCCTGGAATTCCTGGGGCGGGCGGACCAACAGGTCAAGTTCAACGGTCATCGGATCGAACTCGGCGAGATCGAGAGCGCGCTCGACCGACACCCGACCGTGCGCCGTTCCGCGGTGGTGGTCCACCAGACCGCGTCGGTGTCCACGCTGGTGGCCTACGTCGAGGCCCGAAACCGTGTGGGTACGGCCGCCTTCGACCGCCAGTCCGCCGATCGCGCGCTGCGTGAGGCCCTGAGCGAGCGACTTCCCGTCTACATGGTGCCCACGCACTTCGTGTGGCTCTCCGAGCTGCCCCTGAACTCCAGCAACAAGATCGACCGAAGGAAGCTGCCCGAACCGGAGGTCACGGCGGTGGCCTCCTCGGAGGCTCCCGCCACCGACACCGAACGGGAGCTGCACCGGATCGTCGTCGAACTGCTCGGAGGCGCCCGGCTGGGACGCGACGACAACTGGTTCGAGTTGGGGGCCCACTCGCTCCTGCTGTCCAGGCTCGTCCTGCGCGTGCGGGACGTCTTCGGGGTGCGGCTGCAACTACACCGTCTGTTCGAGCGGCCGACCCTGCGAGGGGTCGCCGCCCTGGTGGACGAGTCGACCGCGACGGCACCGGCACCGGTCGTCACCCGGGTGGACCGGCGCGGTTTCGCCGGAGTCTCGGGAACGGGCCGCGCCGACGTATTGCGCAGGCTCCGCGCCTCGCGGAGCGACCAGACAGGAATGGACTCATGAGTCACCAGGAGGAGAGGACCATGCAGAGCACCGAGGAACCCCTGGCGTTCCCCGTGACGTTCGCTCAGCAACGGCTGATGATCATCGAGCAGCTCTTCCCGGGGACGGCCGCCTACCACGTCCCGTTCGCCCTGCGACTGCGGGGACCGATGGATCGGGAGGCACTGCTCGCCTCGATCGGGCATGTCATGGGTCGGCACGAGTCGTTGCGTACGGTGTTCACCACCATCGACGGCGAGTCCGCGCAGGTGGTCCTGCCCGAGTCCCCGCTGGACGTTCACGAGGAGGACCTCACCGGTACCCCCGAGGCCGGGTCCGAGGAGCTGCTCGCCGCGCGGTTGGGGGCCGACGCCCGCACGCCTTTCGCGATCGACGAGGGCCTCGTTCGGATCACCCTGTTGCGTCTGGCCCCAGAGGAACACGTGCTCGCGGTCACCATGCACCACCTGGTCTCGGACATGTGGTCGTGCGGCATCTTCGTTCGGGAGATCGCCGAGGGGTACCCGGCCTTCCTCAGCGGGCGTTCGCCACGCGGTCCCGAGCTCCCGGTGCAGTACGTGGACTACACGGCCTGGCAGCGTGAGAACCTCACCGAGGAGGTGATCGGCGACTTCCTGAGCTTCTGGCGAGGTGAGCTCGGGGGTGCGCCGCCGGTCTTGGAGTTGCCCGCGGACCGCCCCCGTCCCCCGGCGCAGAGCTTCCACGGGAACATGCTGCCCTTGAGCCTGTCCCCGGAGGTGTCCAGACGCGTCCGTGAGCTGAGCGGTGAACTCGGGGCGACCCCGTACATGACCATCCTGGCGGCGTTCCAGGCGGCGATCGGTCTGTGGGCGCGCACCCGCGACGTGGTGGTGAGCACCGGGGTCGCCACGCGTACCGCCGAGACCGAGGACCTCATCGGCTGCTTCATCAACATCGTGCTCTTCCGGACCTCCCTGGAGGGCGACCCCGCCTTCTCCGAGCTCGTGGGTCGTGTGCGCCGGACCGTGCTGGCGGGTTTCGAACACCAGGATCTTCCCTTCGACCGCCTGGTCGAAGAGATCGCGCCCCACCGGGACCTCAGCCATCAGCCGCTGACCCAGGTCATGTTCGTCATGCAGAACGCGCCGATGCCCAACCCCGCGGTGGGGAACCTGGAGATCTCGGCGGTGCACGTGCCCCGGAACGCCACCCAGGTCGATCTGGACCTGCAGATGTGGGACGCGGGAGACCGCTACGAGGGCTTCTTCGAGTACAGCACCGACATGTTCGACGAGGGCACCATCGCACGGCTATGGGCCCAGTTCGAGAGGCTGTTGGCCGCAGCGGTGGAGAAGCCGGAACGGAGACTCTCCGACCTTCCCCTGCTCTCCCCGAACGAGGTCGAGACCGCGGTCTCGACGTGGAACTCCACAGGTTCGGACATCCAGGATCGCTGTCTGCACGAGCTGTTCGAGGAGAGGGCCCGGCTCACCCCGAACGCCACCGCTCTCGTGTACCCGGGCGGATCGTCGACCTACGCCGAGCTGGACGCCTGGGCGGAGCGGATCGCCTCCGGCCTGACCCACCTCGGGGTGGGACCGGAGGTGCTGGTCGGCTCCTTCCTGAGCGCCGCCGCGCCGGTGCGGTTGCCGGTCTTCCTCGGCATCCTCAAGGCGGGCGGGGGCCACCTCCCGCTGGATCCGGAATACCCGTCGGATCGCCTGGCCTTCATGATCGAGGACGCGCGTCCCCGGGTACTGCTCACCGAGGACGGTTTGGCCGAGCGGTTGCCAGAGCACACCGGGGCCGCCCGGGTCATCGGGGTCGCGGACCTACCGACGGTCGAGGTTCCGCGTAGGACGGATCGGGAGCACGATCGGGTCCGGACCGACAACCTCGCCTACGTCATCTACACGTCTGGTTCCACCGGGCGACCCAAGGGCATCGCGGTCCCCCACCGGGGCGTGGTCAACAACATCCTCGACCTCAACCGAGTGGGCGGGGTGGGAACCACGGACACGTTGTTGGCGCTGTCCTCGGCCAGTTTCGACATGTCCGTCTACGACATGTTGGGGATGCTCGCCGCGGGCGGGACCGTCGTCCTACCCGAAGCGCACCGGGCCCAGGACCCCCGGCACTGGGCCGATCTGGTCCGGGAGCACCGGGTCACCGTGTGGAACTCCGCCCCCGCGCTGCTGGAGACGTTCGTCGAGGAGGTCGACGAGCGCGGCGCCGGGAGCGCTTCCTCCATACGTCTGGCGTACCTGGGGGGAGACTGGGTCGGGCTCGGCCTGCCTGAACGGTTGCGCTCGTGCGCTCCAGGTGCGCGAGTCGTGGTGATGGGCGGCGCCACCGAGGCGTCCATCCACTCCACGATCCACGAGGTGGTCACCGTGGACCCGGAGTGGTCCGCCATCCCGTACGGCGTCGCCATGGAGAACCAACAGGTCCTCGTGCTCGACGAGTACGGCCGGCCCGCCCCGATCGGGATACCCGGTGAGCTGTACCTGGGCGGGGTCGGGTTGACCCGCGGTTACCTGGATCGCCCCGGACTGACCGCGGAGCGCTTCGTCCCACACCCCTTCGCCGGGTGTTACGGCAACGTGCCCGCGGGGGCTCGCCTATATCGGACGGGCGACCTGGTGCGCTATCGCTCCGACGGGGTCCTCGAACTCATCGGCCGTATCGATCACCAGACCAAGATCCGTGGTCTTCGCGTGGAACCGGGTGAGGTCACGGCCGCCCTGCTGACACACCCCGGGGTGGCCGAGGGAGTGGTGGTCGCGCGCGAAGACGGCGGCCGGACCCGGTTGGTCGCCTACCACGTACCTGAGGAGGGGATCGAGCCATCGATCGCTTCCTTGCGGGAGCACATCGGCGCCACCCTGCCCGAGTACATGGTGCCCTCGTCCTTCGTCGAACTGCGACGGCTGCCGCTGTCGCCCAATGGGAAGGTCGATCGGGCCGCGCTCCCCGAGCCCGGGAGTGCCCGGCCGAACCTGGACAACGCGTACACCGGCCCGCGCACCCCGGTGGAGAGCGTCCTGGTCGAACTGTGGGAGTCGGTCCTGGACGTCGATCGAGTCGGTGTCCACGACTCCTTCTTCGAACTCGGCGGGTATTCGATGGCCGCCACTCGCATCGCCGTTCTGGCCGGGGAGGTCTTCGGGATCGATCTTCCGCTGCGTGCCGTGTTCGACGCGAGGACCGTCGAACGGCAGGCCACGGTCGTGCGAGACCTGGGGCGTGAGCAGGGGGTCGACGTCGACGCGGCGGCGCAGTTGACGCTCGACGTCGGTCAGATGAGCGAGGAAGAGGTCATGGCCATGCTGGCGGAGGAGACCGGTGGTGTCCGATGAACGGTGATGTGATGGTCGACGGACCGCTGGCCGCCACCGCGACGGATGGTCTGCGGCGGCTGAGCTCGCAGGACCCGGCGCTCTTCTCGATGCTCGAACGGGACCAGATTCGTCAGGAGGAGACACTGGCCATGGTGGCCTCGGCCAGCGCGGCGGACAGCTCGGTGCTCGCCTGCGAGGGAAGCGCGGTCGGCAACGTCACCACCGAGGGTTACCCCGGACGGCGGTACCACGCGGGCTGCGTGGTGGTGGACGAGATCGAGCGGCTCGCCGTGGACAGGGCCAAGGACGTGTTCGGCGCTCGATACGCCAACGTCCAACCACATTCGGGCAGCACCGCCAACCAGGTGGTGATGACCTCCCTGCTGGATCCCGGGGACACGATCATGGGGATGGAGCTCAGCGCGGGCGGCCATCTGACGCACGGGGCACCGGTGTCCTTCTCCGGACGCTACTTCCGCCCGGTCTCCTACGGTGTGGGCCCCGACGGAAGGCTCGACCATGGCGAGATCGCCGAACTCGCTCGAAGGCACCGGCCACGTCTGATCGTGTGCGGAGCCAGCTCCTATCCACGCGAGATCGACTTCGCCCGGTTCCGTGAGATCGCCGACGAGGTGGGCGCCTACCTGCTCGCCGACATCTCGCACATCGCCGGGTTGGTCGCGGCCGGGCTGCACCCCAGCCCGATCGACGCCGCGCACTTCACCACGACCAGCACCTACAAACAGTTGTACGGACCTCGCGGTGGGCTCATCCTCATGGGCGCGGACGCCGACACCCCCGGGCCGGGCGGTCGCAGGCTCTCCTCCGTGATCCAGCAGGGGGTCTTCCCGTACTTCCAGGGAACACCTCGGGTCAACGGGATCGCCGCGAAGGCCCGGGCGCTGGGGATCGTGGGATCGGCGGGCTTCCACCGGTTGGCGGAGCGCGTCCTCGACGACGCCCGCGCCTTGGCGTCCGCGCTGGCCGAACTGGGTTGGCGCGTGCAGACCGGCGGCACCGACAACCACATGGTCCTGGTGGACACGGGAGGCTCCGGGCTGACCGGGGCCAACGCCGAGCGATCCCTCGAATCCTGCGGGATCATCGTCAACCGCAACAAGATCCCTGGTGACGGCTACCCGGCCCGGATCTCGGGCGGGGTCCGGTTCGGCACGAACTCGCTGGCCCTGCGTGGGATGGGATCCGAAGCCATGGTCGAATGCGCGACGCTGGTCGATCGTGTGTGGCGTTCGCTGCGGAGCACCGGGGATGACGAGTTCGTCCTGTCCGAAGCGGTGCGCGAGGGGGTGCGGGCCGAGGTGGCCGAGCTCTGCCGGCGTTTCCCGGTACGGGCCGGGGTCGGTGAGGAGCTCGTGTCCTCGACCCCCTGATCCCCGCCTCCGGCAGGAGGACTTCAAGGAAGGGCCCGGCCATCGTCGGGCCCTTCCGCGTTCCTCCAAGGACGCGAGGGGCGCGGCCCGATGGAGTCCTCCCTGCTCAGAGAGGGAGCGCGGCGGGGAGATTGTTGTCATGCAACTTCATGAACCCGGTGAAATCTGGTCTGGAGTGGCCTTCTCGTGAAGACTATGAAGTGCCGGGCAAGGAGTTAGCGAAAACCCGGGAGTTCGGCAAAACATAAGCTTTCATCGAGAGGGTCCACCATGAAGAAAATTGCTAT